>CAZXCQ010000116.1:0-18318 GCA_964639275.1 uncultured Desulfobacteraceae bacterium
CTGGCTTTCTTGCCGCTTTTGATGGCGGGAACGAAGGTTCCTGTGCTGGCTTTCTTGCCACTTTTGATGGCGGGAACGAAGGTTCCTGCGTGGGCTTTTTTGCCGCTTTTGGTGGCGGGAACGAAGGTTCCTGTGTCAACTTTTCTGACACCTTTGCCAGGCCCGATGAAACCGCCTTTTTTATCCTCTTACCCGCCTTTTTTAGCCTTGACGAAAGCTCCTGTGTTACTGTTTTCGCCACCTTTGCCAGTTTGGACAGGGGCTCTGCGGCCGTCTCTTTTCCCACCAATTCCTCCGCTGCTGGAGGGGTGGCGTCTGCCCAGGGCCAAGGGTACCACTGATAGTAATGGTTCAGAATGACGAGCAACGCTAAAAGGATGGGAATAGACCAAAGCCACTTGGCACCTTTTCGTTTCCGTGCGGCGTCCTCATCGTTTTCGGTGGGTGTGGGCATGGCGGATTTCTCCTCGTCTTGTGTATGCCCCCAGGGAGATCCGGGTTGTTTTGGGAGGCCATACAGTATTATCTTAGCACAAAAAAGAAAGAAAAATCAACAGGAAAAGGGTTTTTGTAAGAATCTGGCCGCCCGAAAATGGAGGATCGATTTGTTGGTCTATTCATTGGCCTTGACATAAAAAATGCTCTAACCTAGGATATATTGAGGGCTTCAACCATCGTCGAAGACAGCCGATGTCATAAAACCCGTATTCCGGAAAGGAGATTTGTAACATATTGAAATAGCAATATGTTTCCAATCTACTGGAAATTGTAGCCCATAAATATGAGCAAACAGCACACAATGATTCCAGACACTTACAAGGTCAGAAGGCAATTTTGCGGAATACGGGATAAAAGGCATTTGTTTCTGGCTCTTTGGGGTCCCTCGTAATGGATTTCACCTAGCTTTTGGCAGTTATTTAAATTATATACAAGAATTAGGTGAGGCCTCAAAGGAGCTTCTGGCCACGATGAAATACCCTATTTTTTTTAAAATCAGCAAGTTTTTTTTGTGACCGGAGAGACTACCATATTGCCTTAGCTTCAAGACTTCAAATAGCGCAGCCCTCTCCCTCATGATTTCCATAGGGCCCTTTTCTCTGGCACCCCACATGATGGATTGAAGGATGAGACATCAGAAGTACAAAAGGCTAAAGGATATCGTCGAGGTCATCAACGCTGCTAAAAAGACTCTGGACAAGAATGCCCTGGAGAATAATGTACTTGATGTCATCTCCAAATGCTTCCATATCGATCAGTCGGTCTTTATCGTCCAAGATCCAGAAAGTGGGCCTGCGGATTTCATATTGAGAAATCTGGATCACAACAGACACTCGGAATATATCGACCATTTTTATAAGCAGGATCCTTTCCAGCCCATTAAGAAGGACAAGGAGCTGTGCCGACTCCAGTGGGGTCCTTTACCCAATAAGGATGTGGTCAGCCTGAAGGATGTAGTACGCCATTCAGCCTTCTTGTCCACAGAGTATTATAACGAGTTTTATCGGCCCCAAAAGATCTTTTGGGAACTGGGTACTTTTCTGAGGAACAGAGACAAGATTTTGGGGTATATCGCCCTATTTAGGCCTCGGCATACAAGGGATTTCTCTGAAAATGAGATCGAATTTCTGAGTGTCATCTCGCCTTACGTCACAATCGCCCTTGAAAATACTCTGCTCCGAACGCAGACGGAACTTAGAGGACTGGCCCTTGAAATCATTGAGAAGAGCTCTGACGATGGATTGCTTATATGCGATGATTCACTGAACATACTCTACATCAACCCGAAGGCAAAGGAATTCTGTAAGGATATCAGCCAGGTCTGGTTTACAAACAGAGGCCATGATGACTCGGTTCCAAACATTCTCCTAAGAGATTGTCAGGCCTTAAAAGAGATATCCAAAAGGTCTGCCTTTGATCTTTCTCCGCCTCCCATCAAGAGGATATTTGACTCACCCACAGGACGCTACATGGTGTATGCACAATATGCCGAAAAGGATTTCAGCTCTGGGCTGAAACGGGTATTTGTGGTCAAGATTACCCAGCTCACCAGACCAACGACCTGGCAACAAAAGGAGACCGGACAAGTCTTCCGGTTAACAAAGAGAGAAACGGAAATCGCGGGTCAGATCTTCAAAGGGCTCAAGAACGCTGAGATTGCAGAGAGGCTTTTTATCAGCGAAATAACGGTCAAGAAACACATACAGAACATCTGCAGAAAAATAGGGGTGAACAACAGAACAGCTCTCGTCTATGAAATCTTTAAGGGTGATCTGCCCTCCGTATCTTACCCGAGTCATATTGAGCAGTAGCAGCGCCTGACGATTCTGAATGTCTTACTTCTTTAGCGTCCTTTGATCTTTCGGCAGCGGGTTCAGACAGGAAGGGTTTGCCGCTGGCCGCCCCCAATACCCCGCTTTTCCTCCCTGATGAGAAAAATACTACTTTTGTATAATTGACCTGATTCAACCAATATATGTAAATTGCATAATGCTTTAGCCTCTTGGCAAAACATCATGAGACATTTTAAGGACATGCTGAGTAAAGCCGTTTTCCCAGCAACCAGTGTACACCATTCACAATGCATCCCGGGGCTTACAAACAAAGGAGGGCGCCATGGAAGATCGAGGACCAGAATCCCAACAAACAGGAGCAGACCTGGTCATTACCAATGCCAAGGTCATCACCGTGGATAAGGACTTTACCATCAAACAGGCGGTGGCTGTAAAAGACGGAAGAATCACAGCCGTTGGCACCAATCAGGACATCAAGCCCTTGATCGGCCCTCATACACGGGTCTTGGATCTGAAGGGAAAACCAGTACTGCCCGGTATCGACGAAACCCACATGCATGGGCCCTTTTTTGGCGCCACGAGACCGCCTTTGGCCCTTGATTTGACCTATCCCGGCATCCAGTCCATTTCCCATATGGTCGAAGCGCTCCGCCAAAAGGTGGATGAGGTCGAGCCGAGCGAGTGGATTCGTGGCTTCGGCTGGGACCAGACATCCCTTGAGGAATGCAAAAATGACCCTGCCAGGCTGCCCAGGAGGTCTGATATCGATCCGGTCTCCAGGGATAATCCGGTGGTATTCACGGACTTCTCAGGCCACACACTCCTGGCCAATAGCAAGGCCCTTGAGATGGCCGGAATCTCAAGGGACACCCCTGATCCCGAGACGGGCGAAATGGAGAGAGACCCGGCCACAGAGGAGCCGACCGGCATCTTCAAGGAACTCGGGGCCCAACTGCTCATGGCTGGGGTCGTTCCTCTTTTGACAAGGGAGGAGAAAAGACAAGCCGTTCTCACGACCCTGGATCACCTCAGGGCCAATGGGGTCACCAGCTTTACGGATGCGGCGATCGGTCCCGGTGGTGAGATGTATGTCTATGGCGTCATGAGTGCAGAGTTCATTGATATCTACAAAGAACTCTTGGAGGAAGGCAATCTGACGGCCAGGGTGAGCATACTGTTGCTCCTGGGCGAATATGGAGCGCTGACGTTGGAGGATTTGAAGAAGAATATTGAGACATTCAAAGTACCAGAGGATGTCGACAAGACATGGCTCAATTTCCCCGGAGTCAAGATATTCGCTGACGGTATTCCGCCGACCATGACCTCCTGGATGAATGACGATTATGAGACCGGGGGTCACGGGGCCTCCGTGGTTCTGGGAAAAACAGACCAGGAGCAGCGGAATAAGCTTATGGAAATGATTGTTTATGTCCATTCAAAAGGTTATCAGATAGGTGTCCACGCTACTGGGGACCGCGCTATTGACGCAGCTGTGGACGGTTTTGTGAGGGGCTGCAAAGAAATACCCGGGCGCGATCCGCGTCACTATATTATCCACGGCGATTTTATAAGCCCGGAGAAAGCAAAGGCCCTGGCCGAAATCAATGGTGGTGTCGCCATGCAGCCGTTTATAAAGGTCATGATTTCGGACTATGTTCCTGCCATTGTAGGTGAGAAGAGGGCGGCCTACGAATGGCCGGCCCGAACTGTTCTCGATGCAGGGGTCAAATTAACCAGCAGTTCCGATGCGCCCGTGACCTATCCGAACTGGCGGCAGGGTGTTCAAGCAGCGGTCTTGAGAGAAGGCCTGGTCTCAGGCAGAGTAAGCGGGCCGGAAGAACGTATCACCGTGGAAGAGGCGATCCGAACCTACACTCTGAACGGCGCTTGGCAGGACCATATGGATGATGTCAAGGGGTCCATTGAAGTGGGGAAGCTCGCCGATTTTTGTGTCATCAATGGGGACATATTGACGGTGGATCCCCACCAGATAGGAGAGATCCAGGTGCTCATGACCATTGTGGGGGGGAAAATCGTCTTTGACCAGTTGTTTAAGGAGGATACATAGCGGTTTAGTGCACGCCGTCCCGCGGGACGGCCAGAAGGCGTTCACCTTAAAAAAGGCAAGGAGGGCACTCATGGAAAGGATAAGAAAAGCTTCGATTGTGGCGATTTTCGTGATGTTACTGTCGGCTGCATTCCCTTTTGGAAGCCAAGGCGTAACCGAGGCGGCGACAAAAACCCTCAAGGTCGGCATGCTCATGCCCTTATCAGGGCCCATTAGCATTGTGGGCGTTGGCTTGACCAGGGCCGTGGAACTCTACTTCGACAAGGTCAACGAACAAGGGGGCCTTAAGATCGGTGGAGACACCTATAAGCTCAAACTGATTGCGGAGGACAGCAAACTCGATCCGACGGCTGCTGCTACGGCAACCAAGAAACTGGTCTACAGAGATGGGGCCCGGTATGTATTCGGAGCCATTTCACCGCCGGTTGCGGCGGCAATCTACCAGGTCTGCGCAAAGGCCAAGGCCATGCACGTTATCACCTGGATCGACGCCCCTGGTGTCCCTGGGGACATCAGTCCCAAGAAGCCCTACGCCGTGAGACTGGTGACCACCTCGGATGCCAATTGGGTGATGAATTACGATTTTCTGAGCAAGACGTATCCAAAAGCAAAAAGACTCTTCATGGTTGTACCGGACGTGGGTCTTCCTCTTAAAAAGGCAAAAAAATTGGCCCAGGAGAGGGGTCTGACAGTGGTCGGGCATGAACTCTGGCCCTTGGGCACAGAAGACTTTCTGCCCTACTATACAAAGGCCCTAGCTGCCAAACCGGATGTGATCCAGGCCAATAACAGTGCCCAGGCAGGCTTTCAGCTCAGGGCTGCGCGTCAACTGGGTTTCAAGGGTGTTTTTATCTCGGATTCACCGCTGGCCCCCGGCATTATCTTGAACATAGCCGGCCCTGAGGCCTCCAATAATGTCATCACCAACGGGATGGACTTCGCTCACGCCACACCAGGCATGAAGGAAAGCATAGAGCGTTGGAAGAAGAAATTCAAGGAGCCTTATTTTGAGGACGCCCCCCTCACCTGGAGCGAGGCAGAGGTCTTTGTGCAGGCACTGAAAAAGGCCAACAGCCTGGACCCTGAGAAAGTCCTGGCAACCTTTGACGCCATGACAGCCCCTGGGAGTTTTCAAACCTGCTGGGGACCGGGCCATATGGGCGGCAAAAAGACCTTCGGTATAAATCGGGTGTTGGTGAGACCCGTCCCCCAGACCAGGCTTATGAATGGAAAGATAGAGTTTGTAGACTTCAAGATGCCCACCCTAGAATAACAAACTGGCTTGTGGACTGACTGGCTTGTTATCTCTAGGCCTCCCCCCCCCGGCCTGATGCAAAGGCGGGGCAGAGGAGGGCTGATCGGGGTGTGCTGGATCAAAATGGTCAGCGCATCGCAACGCAATAAGCGAGGGCATGATTTTGAACCTACCGGCTGAAGCGATCTGGCAAGGTGTCATGAACGGATTGGCCCTGGGATGGATCTATGTCCTCATGGCCCTCGGTCTGACGCTCATCTTCGGCATCATGCACATCATGCAGTTCGCCCATGGTGAGATCTATATGCTGGGGGCCTATGTGGTCTATTATCTGACCGCATCTCTAGGATTGCCGCTATTGGTGGCAACCGGGGTGAGTATGGTGGTGATGGCCGGGGTAGGTCTGGTTCTGGAACGATGCCTGTTTCGTCCCCTGAAAATGGATTGGCCATCCGCGGTTGTTGGCGCCACAGGTCTGACCCTTATTCTTCAGAGCGGCTCCGTGGTCATTTTCGGTCTCTATCAGCGGAATATCCCTGTTCTGGCACAAGGGCCGTTCGATCTCATGGGGAGCGTGGTGCCCAAGGATAGAATCGCTGCCGTTGTGGTGGCCGTGATTCTGAGCCTGATGCTGTATCTTTTTCTCAAGCTGACAAGATATGGCCAGGCCATGGTCGCCAGCGCCCAGAGCCCTGAAGGCGCTATCCTACAGGGGATCGGCCCGAACAGGATGTCCGCCCTATCCATGGCCATCGGCTGCGCCCTTGCCGCTGCGGGTGGGACACTGGCCGGGTCTCTGTTCACGCTGAGCCCATTCATGGGCCTTCTGCCACTGATCAAAGGCTTGACCATTATTGTCCTGGGCGGCATGGGCAGTTTGCCTGGCGCTTTCATAGCAGGGATGACGCTAGGACTGATCGATGGCGTGATCCCCCTCCTATTTGGGGCGGCCTGGGCGTCCATAGGACCCCTACTCTTGGTCATTCTGGTGCTGGTTATCAAACCACAAGGGTTCTTTGGTCATGCAGAATAGTACCTCCCGAGCCAGCGCCATCCTGTGGGCCTCGGCCACGATTCTTGCCATCGTGTCCCCACTGGTCTTGTCCAGTATCTATTGGACCTCCGCACTGACGAGGATTCTCATCTATGTTCTCATGGCGGTCAGCCTGCGTACCATTTACCTGGTGGGAGAGTTCTCCCTGGGCCACGTTGGGTTTATGTGTATCGGGGCTTACACCTCTGCGCTGTTGTCTATGAAAGTGGGACTCCCTTTTGCGATCACCCTGCCGGCAGGTGGTCTCATGGCAGGTCTTGTGGCTTTTTCTATCGGATACCCGTTCATGCGTGTGAAGGGCGTCTACTTTGTAATCCTGACTGTGGTGACATCCGAAAGCTTTCGTCTCCTGGCCTTTAACTGGAAAAAACTCACCGGCGGCACGGATGGCTTGATCGGCTTCCCCAGTGCTGGCTCCCTGTCTATCCCCGGTATGGGTCAGCTCGATTTTGGGGGCTTTAACGAGTACTACTACCTGACACTGGCTGTGGTTTGCGCATGCCTCTATATCCTTTACCAGTTAGAGAGGTCAAGGCTCGGATTTATCTGGCTAGCCATTCGTGAGGCCGACAAAATGGCAGGGGCCGTTGGGATCAATGTATTGAGGTACAAGGTCATCAATTTCGGCGCGGCCTGTTTCTTTGCAGGTATCGGCGGCGGGCTACTGGCCCATTCTGAGCAGGCCTTGAGCCCGATGGATGGCGCCACCTTCAGTATCATGACGACCATCTATCTGTTGGTGTACATGGTGGTGGGTGGGAAGCGGAAGTTCGAAGGGCCGATTGTGGGGGCGGTCTTCCTATCGCTGGTATCGGAATTCACTCGACCGGTGGAGGAATACCAACCGATGATCATCGGTGCCATAGCCATTGCCATTGTGCTGCTCTTGCCGGACGGCCTGGCAAGCTTACCCCAAAGGCTCGGTCCATGGGTGTCTCGTTCAGCTAAAGGGACTTTGGAAGCTGACATGGAATCCAGGGTCAAGGAGGCCGCCTAAATGGGCTTTTTGAGCATCAGGAAACTATCCCGGTTTTTTGGGGGCCTGGCTGCGGTTATAGATCTGGATCTGGATGTGGACCGGGGCCAGATTTTTGGCCTCATCGGCCCGAACGGGGCAGGCAAATCAACATTGCTCAACATGATCGACGGCACACTGCGCTCCAGCCGGGGGGAGATTATTTTCGAGGATAGTGAGGTGACCGGACTGCCCTCATATGATCGTTCGAAACGGGGAATCGGCCGGGTTTTTCAAGAAAACCTCCTTTTCATGAACTTCACTGTGCTGGAGAACGTGCTCGTTGGTTACCATCTTCAGTGGCCCATCGGTTTTGCCAGCATCTTTCTCAAGACCTCCGCCTACAGGCGTCAAGAGGAGGGCATAAGGGAAAAGGCCCTGGATACGTTGGGCTTTGTGGGGCTATCAGAATACGCCGATGAAATGGCCATAAACCTACCACACGGAAGACAGCGACTATTGGGGCTTGCTGTTGCCCTGGCCACCAAGCCAAAATTGCTGCTTCTGGATGAGCCGGTTACCGGCATGACCGTGGAAGAGGTCGAAACCATGTTGAGGATGATCCGGGCCCTTAGAGAAAAAAGAGGGATTACCTGCATTGTTATCGAACACAACCTAAGAGCCGTGATGGGCCTGTGCGAACGGATTGCCGTGCTCAACTTTGGAAAGAAGATCGCAGAAGGTACGCCGGCGGAAATCGTCAGTAACCCGGCTGTGATGGAAGCCTATCTTGGGACCGAGGAAGATGTTTTTTGAGATCAAAGATCTCTATGTCCGTTATGGTGGTGCGGTAGTCCTCAAGGGCATATCCCTCTATGTGGAGCAGGGCGAAATTGTCACCATCATCGGAAGCAATGGCGCTGGCAAGACAACCACGTTAAGAACCGTCTCCGGACTCAAGCGACCTGCAATGGGAGATATCCTCTACCAGGGAAAAGAGATCAGCGGCATACCCCCGCAAGATGTGGTCAGAATGGGCATCAGACAGGTCCCTCAAGGGAGAGATCTATTCCCTTTTATGAGTGTCCTGCAAAATCTAAGGCTGGGTTCTTACTTGCAGAATGATCGGGCCAGAACGGCTGAGGGCCTGGAAAGGGTATTTTTGACGTTTCCCGTGCTAAGGAACCGAAGACGCCAGCTGGCAGGGACCTTGAGCGGAGGGGAACAGCAGATGCTCGCCATCGCCCGCGCCCTGATGGGGGATCCCGACTTGCTTCTCCTGGATGAGCCCTCCATAGGGCTTGCGCCCATCGTTGTGCGGGAAATAGCAAAGGTCGCCGTAGAGATCAACAAGATGGGGACCAACATATTATTGGTGGAGCAGAATGCCAGGTTGGCGCTTAAACTATCTCGCAGGGCCTACGTGTTAGAGACCGGGTATTTTGTTTTGGAGGGAAAATGCGAGGATCTCCTGGGTGATGAACGGGTGAAAAAGGCGTACCTGGGTCAGGAGTAGAAGGAGATCGGCCCTATGCGATGATGCCCCTCTTAGGTTAGAGGATTCAGGATAAAAGGCAACAACCCGTAAATCAAGGAGGTCATAACATGCCACATTCAGAAGAGGCAGCTGTGCGTAAGGTAGTCCAGCAATATATTGACGGAACCTATCAGGGTGATGTGAAGGCGCTGAGGAGGTGCTTTCACCCAAAGGCTGTCATGAACGGATATCTCGGGGACCAACTGCTCCTCGGAGGACCCGAACCCTTTTTTGAGAATATGGGAAAGGCCCCATCCATGGCAGAAGGCGGGGCCCCTTATCAGGGCAAAATTGTTTCCCTCGATGTGGTAGGGAATGTGGCCAGTGTTACCCTCAAGGAAACGGGTTTTGGCGGCACCATGGCCTTTACAGACTATTTCCATCTTCTCAGGGACCGTGGTGAGTGGAAGATCATCAGCAAGACTTTTACCACAGAGTGATCAACGGTTGAAGTTACCGGGGTGGTGGAGTTTATTTATCTTTGGCCGTTGCCGGGCTTGTTTTTTGCTGCCCATATACCCATGAAGCGGCTGGGAACCATTGAAGAACAGGGAAACCTGGCCCTCTTCCTGGCCTGTGGTGAATCCAGCTATATTACCGGTCAGGAGATCGTCATTTATGGTGGAAACACCATCCAGGAGATAAAGGGAATACAGGAGAAGGGGTTAGAGGTTTTATGGCTGAAAACCAAGAGAAAGAGACGGGAGATGAAACCCCGAAACAGGGAAAAAGAGGGGGTGACGGAAGGCTCAGGGGGAAGGTGGCCATCGTGACCGGCAGTGCCGAGGGCATTGGGGAGGCCACCGCAAGGCTTTTTGCCCAGGAAGGCGCAAAGGTGGTGGTGGCTGACATCAATGAGCCCAAAGGCAGGAAGGTGGCGGAAGAGATCAGGGATAAGGGAGGGGATGCGGTATTTATCCCCCTAGATGTCACCAGTGAAAAAGACTGGCAGCACCTGATGGAAGAGACGGTCAAAAGGTACGGCAAGCTAAATATCCTTGTCAATAATGCCGGCATTTCCAAGATCGCTGACATTGAAAACACCACCCTTGAAGATTGGCATGCCATCATGGGGGTTAATGCTACCGGGGTTTTTCTGGGAACAAAGCACGCCATCAGGGTCATGAAAGACAATGGGGAGGGGTGTTCCATCGTGAACAGATCATCTATCGACGGTCAAGTGGCTGAACCGGATCTCTTCGCCTACTGCGCCTCTAAAGGGGCGGTGACCGTCCTGAGCAAATCAGCGGCCCTTTCATGCGGTGAAAGGGGATACACCATTCGCATCAATTCGGTCCATCCTGCTTATGTTCACACTTCCATGACCCGTGGCGAGGCAGCGGGATACGGCATCACCGAGGAGGCATATGTGGAGAGGATGAAGAACATCCATCCAATCGGCATTGGAGAACCCCTGGATGTGGCCTACATGGACCTCTACCTGGCTTCAGACGAGTCTAAGTGGGTCACCGGCGCAGCGTTTACCATTGATGGCGGCGTAACGGCCCAGTAACAGGGAAAGCGTAAATATCAGCACCGAGAATACTTGATTTATTAAGGAAGGAGACCATATGGGAAAAGATCATACCTTTATTCACCCGTACATCCCAAACGCCGCCCCCGAAATAAGGGAACAGATGCTGAGAGAGATCGGGATCAGAGATGTAGAGGAGATCTATCAGGAGATCCCGGAGCATCTGAGGCTAAGAGAAGGACTGAATCTGCCTGAACCCTATCCTTCAGAATATGCGTTGAAGCGGCACGTGAAAGGGATCCTGTCAAAAAACAGGACCTGTGAACAATACCTCAATTTCCTGGGAGGCGGTTGCTGGCAGCACCATGTCCCTGCGGTCTGTGAGGAGATCATGGGCCGTTCCGAATTCCTCACGGCCTACGGTGGCACGCCCTATTCCACTTTCGGAAGGATGCAGGCTCAGTTTGAATTTCAGAGCCTCATGGGAGAGATCCTGGGTATGGACGTGGTGAGCGAAGGGAGTTATAGCTGGGGCACCGTTGCCGGCAATGCCATTCGGATGGCCTGCAGAATTACCGGAAGACGCGAAGTATTGATGCCCCGGACCGTGGGTCCTGAAAGGCTGGCAGCCATCCGGGGCTTCTGCGACTCGGTCTCGGCCAAAAACAGCATTTCAATCAAGCTCATCGACTATGATTCAAACACGGGATTGATGGACCTTGAAGATCTGAAAGGGAAGATGTCACCCGAGGCTGCGGCTGTCTATTTCGAAAACCCAACCTTCCTCGGATCTATAGAATCCCAAGGGGCAGAAATCTCTGAAATGGCCCACAGGGAAGGGGCAGAGAGTATTGTGGGTGTGGACCCCATCTCTCTCGGTGTGCTTGCGCCCCCATCGGATTATGGCGCGGATCTGGTGGTCGGCAATGCACAACCATTGGGTATCCATATGAACTATGGTGGGGGCCTGTTCGGATTCATTGCCAGCCGGGATGAGGAAAAGTACGTGGCCGAATACCCCTCTTGGCTCATTAGCATCGCAGAGACCGTCAAAGGGGGGGAGTATGGTTTCGGCTTCACCAGATTTGAACGGACCTCATACATCGGAAGGGATAAGTCCAAAGATTTCCTTGGAACAGTGGCAGGGCTCTGGACCATATCCGCGGCGGTCTATTTGTCCCTTATGGGTCCAAAGGGTTTTGAAGAGATTGGCGAGGGGATCATCCAGAGATCCCGCTATGCCATGGACTCCCTTTCCGGTCTGGATGGCGTCAGGATCCTGTTTCCGGCCCATGCCTTTAAGGAATTCGTGGTAAATTTTGATGACACAGGAAGATCTGTCAAGGCCATCCATAAGGCCTTACTGGATCACAAGATCTTTGGTGGCATCGACCTCTCAGGAGATTTTCCCGAACTGGGCCAAAGCGCTCTTTATTGTGTCACTGAAGTGCACAGCAAGGATGACATCGACAGACTTACCAGGTCATTAAAGGAGGTTATAGAACGATGAAGACGCTTCCAAGACTGAGGGCCTTTCATTCCCCGGTTTGGAGTGAACCGATCATCATGGAGATGGGGCAGAAAGGCGAACGCGGCATCCTCGTGCCCGGGCCCGGGAAGGAGATCGAGGCGAAAGTGGGAGGAGTGCAGGCCTGCATCCCCGAGAAAATGAGAAGAAAGCGCCTGCCGAGGCTCCCGGAAATAGCCCAACCCCAGGTCTTAAGGCATTATCTGCATCTCTCTCAGATGTGTCTTGGCATGGAGACCAATATCGACGCAGAGGGGACCGCCACCATGAAGTACAGCCCCAAAGTAAACGAATCCCTGGTGCGCTCTTCTGAAATGACGGCCATCCATCCCTGCCAGGATGAAGAGACCGTTCAGGGCATTCTCGAGATCATATACAAATTGGATCTGCTCCTGAGGGAGATCTCCGGCCTGGATCGGTTCACGTTCCAGCCCCCTGGTGGTTCCATGGCCACATTTACCCATGCCTGCATCCTCAGGGCCTTTCACCGCACAAAGGGCCAAGGGGAGCAAAGGGACGAGATCATCACCACTATCTTTTCGCATCCCTGCAACGCCGCCACCTCTGCAGCGGCCGGATTCAGAGTGATCACCCTGATGCCCGACAAGGAAGGGTACCCGGATTTTGATGCCCTTCAGTCTGCTATTTCCGAACGCACCGCAGGGTTGATGATTACGAACCCAGAGGATACCGGCATCTACAACCCGCGGATCAAGGCATTTACCGACGCGGTTCATGAGGCGGGGGGACTCTGCTTCTATGATCAGGCCAACGCCAACGGAATCCTTGGCATAACCAGGGCAAAGGAGGCGGGATTTGATGCGTGTCACTTTAACCTCCATAAGACCTTCTCGTCTCCCCATGGAAGCTTTGGTCCTGGATGTGCAGCCTATGGTGTCAAGGAAGAACTCGCCAAGCATCTGCCAAAACCAGTGGTTGCCTTTGATGGTGAAAGATATCATCTGGATAACGACCGGCCCGAGAGCATCGGCAAGGTGAGAGAATTCCATGGGAACATACCAGCTGTATTGAGGGCCTACGCATGGATCATGACCCTAGGGTCGGAAGGCCTAAGGGAGGTGGCACGGACCTCTGTCCTGAACAACAACTACCTGTCCAAGATGCTCGAAGGGATAAAAGGGACCGCCAGGCACTATGCACCGGGGAAATATCGATTGGAGCAGACCCGGTGGAGTTGGGAAAAACTGACCGAGGAGACGGGGGTGAGCACACTGGATATTCAGCGGAGGATGGTGGACTATGGTCTTCAATCCTTCTTCATGAGTCATCACCCCTGGATCGTGCCCGAACCGTTCACGCCTGAGTTTTGCGAGTCCTACTCCATAGACGATATGAAATACTGGTGTGCGGTACTCAAGGAGATCTCCCGGGAGGCCTATTCAGACCCTGAGCTTGTGAAGACGTCTCCTCATTGTGCACCGATACACTTGGTCAAATACGAGGATCTGGATCGGCCGGACAAGTGGGCCATAACCTGGCGGGCCTATCTTAAGAAAAAGGGCCAATCCATCCTGTCTGACAGGAAGAAGGCCCTCAAATCGGCAGGGGACATCTGAAGGCGCAAAACCTGATGAAGAAAAAACTGGGCCTCATTGTAAATCCCATTGCCGGGATGGGGGGCAGGGTTGGGCTCAAAGGGAGTGACGGACAGGACATCCTCCGGAGGGCCAGGGCCCTCGGGGCCCAACAGGAGGCCCCCAGACGAACCATTGATGCGCTCAAAAGACTTGCCCCCAAAAAAAAACACATAGACATCATGACCTATCCCCATGAGATGGGTGAGAGTGAGGCCCTCGAATCAGGCCTATCCCCGGTCATCATGGGGAACATCAGAAAGGGGCGTACGAGCGCCCTGGACACCAAGAGGGCGGCCCGCGACCTGCTTCAAAATGGGATTGATCTCCTGCTGTTTGCGGGCGGTGACGGCACGGCAAGGGATATCTGCAGCGTCATCCGCGATAGGATCCCTGCCCTGGGAATACCTTGCGGGGTTAAGATCCATTCGGCCGTCTACGGTACGACCCCCCGGAGGGCCGGTGACCTGGCGGGCCGTTATCTGGAGCAAGGCTCTTATGATATCCGTCTCACCAAGGGCGAAGTCATGGATATCGATGAAACGTCCTTTAGGGAGAATCGACTATCCGCCAAGTTGTATGGTTACCTGAAGGTCCCTTATGTCCGGAGTATGGTTCAGTGCGCCAAGGCAGGTGACTGTGCCGGAGAGAAGGAGGCCCTGGAGGCAATTGCTGCTGATGTGATCGATCATATGGAGGAGGGGGTCATTCACATTATCGGCACCGGAACCACAGCAAAGGCCGTTATGGGGCGCTTGGGCATCGCGTATACCTTGTTGGGTGTAGACGCCGTGTGCAGCGGAAGGCTGGTGGGGTCTGATTTGAATGAGGCCCAGTTGCTGCAGCTGATTGAAGGTAGGCGGGCAAAGATTGTCGTTGGCGTGATCGGAAGACAGGGATACATATTTGGCAGAGGCAACCAACAGATCAGCGCAGGGGTTATCAGAAGAGTGGGAAAGGATAACATCGCGGTTCTGGCAACCATGGACAAGATTACGAGCCTGAAGGGCGCCCCCCTCTTGGTGGATACCGGGGATGGACAGATGGATGAATTCTTGACCGGATACACCAGGGTCATATGCGGCTACCGAGAGAGGATCGTTCTCAGGGTCACGGCCTGAAATGGAATAGAGAGAAGGAGGTTTTATTATGATTTCAGAAGAAGATCTGGCAAGATTGTCATATCCCGAGGCGCCCAAAATGGTCACCGATGGTGTACCGGGCCCAAAGGCCAAGAAAGTCCTGGAGGATTCCAAGAGATACGAATCCATGGCTCGCGGTGGGGGTGGATTTCCGCTGGTCTTCCATGAGGGCCAGGGGGCTACCATCAAGGATCCTGACGGTAACATCTACATCGATATCACAGCGGGGGTGGCGGTCACTTCTGTGGGACGTCGCCACCCGAGGGTCCTGGAGGCTATGCAAAGCCAGATGGGGAGGCTGATGCATGCCAGCGATATCAGCAACACCAGGCGTACAGAACTGGCTGCGAAGGTATCTGGTGTGATGCCGGAAGGGCTGCGGGATAACAGCATCACCTATTTTACCCAAAGCGGTAGTTCCGCCGTTGAAACGGCCATCAAGTTTGTCAGAAGAATAACCGGAAGGACTCAGATCGTGGCCTTTCATGGTGACTACCATGGTGTCTGGTGCGGCGCCGGGTCTTTGACCACGGGTGACCAGTACAGGAAGGGGTACGGGCCATTTATTCCAGGGGTGATCCATGCCCCCTACCCCTACTGCTATCGCTGTTGCTTCAACATGCAATACCCGGCCTGCAATGTCCAGTGCGCCAAATATGTGGATTATGTTCTCAATACCCCTTACACAGGTGCTGATGATGTGGGGATGGTGATTGTGGAGCCACAGCAGGGCGAAGGTGGTTATGTGGTCCCGCCACCGGAATGGCTTCCTATGATCAAGAAGGCCTGCGAAAGGCATGGCGCACTGCTCGTAGCCGATGAGGTTCAGGCCGGGGCCGGTCGTACCGGAAAGATGTGGTCCGTCGCCCATACCGGTACACAGCCGGACATGCTGACCTGGGGCAAAGGCATGGGTGGTGATATGCCCATGGCAGGACTGACCATGCGGAAGGATCTGGCCAACCCGATCGGTGAGAGCTCACAGCCCAATACCTTTGCGGGTAACGCGGTGACAGCGGCCGCAGCCATTACAAACATCGAGATATTGTCCGAAAATGACTACGCTCTGGTCAAAAGGGCCGGTGAACTGGGCGGAAAAATCCTGGGCTGGCTCAGTGAAGGGGCGCAAGAGACCAGGACCATAGGAGATGTGCGCGGACAGGGCCTGATGATCGGCATAGAGATGGTCGAAGACAAGGAGACAAGGACACCTCTTAATACAGACACAACCATAGAGATGGTCATGGGACTACTGAACCGTGGGGTGGTTATGGTTCCCTGTGGTCGTTACGGTAATGTCTTCCGTTTCATGCCTCCCCTCATATTGACTACTGAACACGCCAAGAAGGCCTCAGAGATCCTGCTGGATGTTGTCAGGGAAGTGGAGTCCAAATAGACCCGTTCCATTTCCCGACATCTTGGTGCCAGAACCCTCAAAGGGAAAGGAGGATTGAAATGAAACGGGTTCTTGCTTCGCAGCGGTTATCTATTTTCCACGCAGCTTATACCGCTGGATCTTTCCCGTGGTGGTTTTTGGCAGGTCTTGCCTGTATTCGATCCAGCGGGGGTATTTGTAGGGGGCCAGGCGACTCTTTACAAATGCCTGGAGATTGGCGGTCAATTCATCGCCGGGGGTGTATCCCTGTCTTAGGGTCAGGAAGGCCTTGGGCTTGATCAGACCCACCTCGTCCTCGTGACCCACCACAGCGGCCTCGGCCACGGCCGGGTGTTTGAGCAGCACCTCTTCCACCTCGAGGGGAGAGACCCAGATCCCGCCGACCTTTAAGGAATCGTTGGTCCGGCCAAAATAGTAAAAATAGCCGTCCGGGTCCTGGCGCATCCGGTCCCCGGTCAACATGCCGCCATTTATAAAGGTCTCTGAGGTCTGCGCCGGTTTGTTCCAGTAACTGGCGGCGATGGTGTTGCTTCTCACCCAGAGTTCGCCCACCTCGCCCACCGGGACCTGCCTGCCGGCCTCATCTAAAACCCGGACCTCATAGCCGGGCAGGGGCCGGCCGCTGCTGCCCGGCCTGGCATCCCCTCGTCGGTTGCTGATGTAGATAAAGCTCACCTCGGTAGAGCCCAGTCCGTCGAGAATCTCGAGACCAAAGCGCTCACGCCAGTTCACGAAGAGGGGCGCAGGCAGGGCTTCGCCGGCTGAGACACAGACCCTTAGGGAGGTGAAATCCACTTCTGGCCGGTTGTCTTCTATGTGGTTGAGCACCTGGGCGTAGGAAGTGGGCACCGAGAACAGGAATGTCGGCCGATGTTTTTCAACCACATCAATGATCGTATCCGGGGTGGGGCGCCCGGGGTGCAGCACGACCGAGGCGCCGTAGTAGAGCGGCAGGTAGAGGCTGTTGTTTAGCCCGTATGAGAAAAACAGACGGCTGACACAAAAGACGATGTCATCAGGCTGAAAGTCTGTCACGTGTTTGCCCCAGGTCTCCACGGCATAGACCAGATCCTTGTGTAAGTGAACAACTCCCTTGGGCCTGCCGGTGGTACCGGAGGTGTAAAGCCAGTAGGAATGATCAACAGATCGGGTGGGATAGACCGTAAGGACGGGTGAGGCAGACGCGGTGACCGCTTGTAGTGATGGAAGGCGATCGATAGGAGCGGTTGCATTGACAACCACCTGTTTTGGGGCATCACAGCGGGGCAGGATCCCCAGCACCCTGTCGGCCAGTTCCTCTTCCACCACCAGTGCCGCGGCCCGGCTGTCGTTAATAAAGTAGGCCCAGTCCTCGTCGGTGGCCATGAGGTTTATGGGCACCGGCACGCTACCGATTTTCATGGCCCCCAGGAATGTGGCTATGAAGGCAGGGCCGTCATGGAGGAGGATTAACACCCGATCACCGGGACACACCCCCACGCCGGCCAATGCGTTGCCCGTGCGGTTGGTCAGCCTACCCAATTCAGAGTAAGAAAGGGACTGGTCACCATGGTAGATGGCCACCTTGCCACTGCGATCGCCTTGCAGGTGACGTTCCAGGAGCAGAGTGGCCATGTTAAACCGATCCGGAAGCGAAAAGTCCTTTTCCCAGGGCCTTAGCTCTATCTCGCCTGTCCGCTTCATGCCAGACCTCCGGTCGTGGGGCTCTGATTAGTGTCTGACCGAAAACCGCGGAATATCGAACAAGGAATATCGAATGTCGAAGTGATCCCTTCGTTATTCTGCGGTTCCTTGTTCACTTGAGAGTCCAAAGTTCTCTCGTCATGCCGGACTTGATAAGCCTGCCCCGTACTTGATACGGGGGCATCCAGGTTCATGAGTGCTCAAATCATTCTGGTGCAGGGGGCTAGATCAAGGCCCCGTCCTTTGGGCGGGGATCTTTACCTTTCTTCAAAACTGGCACTAGGACAGGGGAATGGGGGTTCCGTTTTGAAGGGTGTATCCCTGCCTGAGGCAGACAAGC
>CAZXCQ010000117.1:0-18213 GCA_964639275.1 uncultured Desulfobacteraceae bacterium
GTGTTGGTTGTTGGGGGCGGTATTGCGGGAATGCAATCGGCCCTCGACCTGGCCAATTCCGGATATTATGTCTACCTGCTGGAGAGAAGTCCCTCCATAGGAGGGGCCATGGCCCAACTGGACAAGACCTTTCCGACGAATGACTGCGCCATGTGAATCCTATCACCCAAACTGGTCGAGGTCGGCCGGCATTTGAATATCCAACTCATCACGTATGCGGATCTTGAATCCGTTAAAGGCCAGGCGGGAAATTTCAAGGTCAGGGTCAGAAAACGGGCACGAAGTGTGGATATGGACCGGTGTACCGGATGCGGGAGCTGTATTGAAAACTGCCCTGTTACCCATCAGCCGCTCTCTGCCGTCAAAACATGATCAGGCACATCTGAAATTGAAGCCCTGAAGGGATAACCAGATGAACGAAGAACGTGTGCCGGTTACCGGGCAACCGACCCAAGGGCACAGAAAGCCGGTGGAAGCGGCGGTAGCGGTTGACTGGCAAGAGATCGAGAAGATCATCCAGAGATATGACGCGAATCCTGAGGCCCTGTTGATGATCATGCAGGATATCAGCGATATCCATAACTATGTGCCCCCCCAGGTTGTCCCCTTCCTGGCAGAAGAGCTCGGGATCAAAGAAGGCCTTATCTACAGTGTCGCCACCTTTTACAAGACCATCAGCCTCGAGCCCCGGGGGAGATTTGTCGTCAATGTCTGCACGGGCACGGCCTGCCATGTGCGGGGGGCAGAAAGGGTCATGGAGGCCCTGGAAGATAGACTCAAGATCAAGGCGGGGGAGACCACGGATGACCTTTCCTTCACCCTGGAGGCGGTCCGCTGTGTCGGGTGTTGTGCCTCGGGCCCGGTGGTTACGGTAAACCAGCAGACCCACGGCGGGCTTGATCGATCCGGTGCCATCAGACTGATCGAGGAATATGAAAAGGGCGTATCAGAAGAGCAGCGATAGTCAGGGTGTGTTTTAGGAATATGACCAGACTGGAAAATCAAACGGCGCTAAAGCGCCTGAGAAACTCACTCCGGGAGCAGTTTGAGAAAGGCCGGAAGAAATTGATTTCACTCTGTTCGGGTTCAGGGTGCGGGGCCTATGGGACGGCAAAGGTCCATGAGGCCCTGGCGCAGGAACTGGCAAGGCAGGGGATGCAGGATGAGGTGGAAGTAAGGCTTACGGGCTGTCACGGGTTTTGCGAAAAGGGTCCGATAATGGTGCTCCACCCCGAAGGGATCTTTTATGCGCAGGTCAAGGAGAGGCATATCCCCGAGATCGTCGAAAGGACGATAAAAGGGGGAGAATTGGTGGGCGCATTGCTCTTTCGGGACCCCATCACCAAGGAGAAGATCATCCACGAAAGGGATATCCCCTTCTACAGCCTCCAGCAGCGGATCATCTTTGGCAAAAACGGCATCATAGATCCCACCCGCCTGGAGGATTACATTGCGGTGGGTGGCTATCGGGCACTTGAAAAGGCCCTCTTTGACATGACCCCTGATGAGATCATAGCAGAGATAAAAGACTCGGGCCTGAGGGGGAGGGGAGGGGGGGGATTCCCCACGGGTCTCAAGTGGGAGTCATGCCGGCGACACAAAGGCACGAGATACGTCATCTGTAACGCGGATGAGGGTGACCCGGGGGCCTATATGGACCGAAGCCTCCTCGAGGGAAACCCCCACAGTATCATCGAGGGGATGATTATTGGCGCGGTTGCCATCGGGTCTCATGAGGGATTCGTCTATGTGCGTCACGAATATCCCCTGGCCGTCAAGAACCTCTCCATTGCCCTGGATCGGGCAAGGGAGGCAGGGCTCCTGGGCAACGATATCCTGGGCTCGGGGTTTGATTTTGATGTCCGTATCAGCCGTGGCGGCGGGGCCTTTGTGTGTGGTGAGTCAACGGCGCTGATGGCCTCCCTCGAAGGCAGACCCGGAAGACCCAGGGCCAAATACATCCATACCGTGGAGAAGGGATTCCGCCAGGGCCCCTCAAACCTGAATAATGTTGAGACCTGGGCCAATGTGCCGGTGATCATCAACAATGGGGCCGGCTGGTATTCCTCCATCGGCACCCATGGCAGCAAGGGGACCAAGATATTCTCGCTGGTTGGAAAGGTGGTCAACACCGGTCTTGTGGAGGTCCCCATGGGCACGACCCTGCGGACCATTATCTTTGAGATCGGGGGCGGTATCCCAAAAAAGAAGAGATTTAAGGCGGTCCAGACCGGTGGTCCCTCGGGTGGCTGTATCCCGGAGCAGTTTCTGGATCTGGGGGTTGATTTTGACGAACTGGCCAAGGTGGGCTCCATCATGGGTTCGGGTGGGATGATCGTGATGGACCAGGATAACTGTATGGTGGATGTGGCCCGCTATTTTCTGGACTTCCTCAGAGAGGAATCCTGCGGTCAGTGTAACCCCTGCCGGGAGGGGATAAAACAGATGTTGGAGATCCTCAACCGCATCTGCCAGGGCAACGGACGGGAAGGGGATATCGACCTCCTCGAGGAGCTGGGCGGGATGGTCCAGGAGTTTTCCCTGTGCGGGCTGGGGACCTCGGCCCCCAACCCGGTACTCACGACCATTCGCTATTTTCGGGATGAATACGAGACTCACATCAGGGACAAGAAGTGTCCTGCGGGCGTATGCAGGCCCCTTTTTCATTATCGGATCGACGATGGGGCCTGCACCGGGTGCCGGCTTTGTGCCCTCAGGTGTCCGCAGGAGGCCATAACCGGCCAAAAAAAGAAACCGCACCACCTGGACCAGGAAAAATGCATCAAATGCGGAATCTGCTACGATGCCTGTAAGTTTGCAGCGGTCCTTATCGAGTGATGGTAACAATTTAGCTTTTTTCAAAATTGGCTCTTGGAGAAGCCAAGGGGGGTTCCGTTTTGAAGGGTGTATCGCTGCCTGAGACCGTTAGAGAGCGTTGAGAAATCACGGAGATCGACGTTCCCAAAAACCATAAGACTTTCCCGGAAGTACTGCTCCCTATTTCTTCCTATGGCGCGTGATTTCTTTACGCTCTCTTACGGGCGAGTTATACACCCTTCAAAATGGAATCCCCTTTGGCCGGATTTCAAAGGTCTAAGGTGTTACCAATTTTGAAGAAAGCTAATATTGATGGGAATGATAGAGTTTTTACAAGGCCATCAAGGATAGCACCCATGATTACTTTTAAGCTCAACGGCAGAGAGGTTCAAGGAGAGGCCGGGGAGTATCTCCTTCGGGTTGCCAGGAGATACGATGTGGAGATCCCGACCCTCTGCCACCATGAGGCCCTGGAGCCTGCCGGTATGTGCCGGCTGTGTACAGTTGAGCTTTTTGACGGGAAAAGGCGCCGTCTTGTGACCGCCTGCAACTACCCCATATGGGAAGGCATGGAGGTCTTTACCGATTCCGAGACGGTCCACCGGGGCCGCAGGCTCATCGTTGAATTGCTCCTGGCCCGCTGCCCGGAGGTCCCTGTAATCAAGGATCTGGCGGCGAAATATGATATCGAGAGACCCCGCTTCCCCACGGAGGCCGATGATTGCATCCTGTGCGGGCTCTGTGTGCGGATGTGCGAAAGGATGGGGGCCGGTGCCATCAATCTTGTGGGGAGGGGGCTGGATCTCAAGGTGGATACCCCGTTTCATTGCCAGACCGATCTCTGTATGACCTGCGGGGCCTGCGCCTCGGTATGTCCCACCGGACATATCAGGCTCGAAAAGATCAGCAGCCATGCCGCTGCGGCCATCCCATCCGAGTATGACATGGGCCTTGTGGGTCGAAAGCCCATATATGTCCCGTACGCCCAGGCCATACCCAATACCCCCGCCATCGACCGGGGCAAGTGTATTCACTTTAGGACCGGGGGGTGCAAGATATGCACAGAGTTCTGCGGTGTGGGGGCCATTAACCACTCCCAGGCCGATGAGACCATAGAGTTGAACGTGGGCGCTATTATCCTGGCCCCCGGTTTTGAGGCCTTTGACCCCTCCGGTTTGGAGGCATACGGCTACAACAAGAGCCCGGATATCCTCACCTCCATGGAGTTTGAAAGGATCCTCTCTGCCTCGGGTCCCACACAGGGCCATCTCCTCCGGCCATCGGACGGAAAGGCGCCCAAAAAGATCGCATGGCTCCAGTGCGTCGGATCGCGGGACCTCCACGGTTGTGACAACGGATACTGCTCGTCGGTGTGCTGCATGTACGCCATAAAGGAGGCGGTGATCGCAAAGGAGCATGCTGAGGGCGCGCTTGACTGTGCCATCTTTTTTATGGATATGCGGACCCATGGAAAGGACTTTGAGAGATACTACCAGGAGGCGCACGAGAGACACGGGGTCCGGTTTATTCGCTCCAGAATCCCCGCGATTGAATGCCTGGATCAGAGTGGTGACCTGCTGCTTCCTTACGTGAGAGAAGATGGGAAGGTCGTTGAGGAGACCTTTGACATGGTCGTCCTCTCGGTAGGGCTTGAGACATCGACCAAAACCAGAGAACTGGCAGAAAAGCTTGGCATCGATCTCTCAGAGGGGCGGTTCTGCGGGACCCGCTCCTTCGATCCGGTCAGTACCGCGAGACAAGGCATCTACGTCTGCGGCACCTTTCAAGGGCCAAAGGATATCCCCCAGTCGGTCATTGAGGCCAGCGCTGCGGCCGCAGAGGCCGGGGCGCTTCTGAGTGGTGCCAGAGATACCCTGACCCGGTCAGCAGAGACCCCAAAAGAGATTGACATCAGGGGCGAGAGGCCCCGGATCGGTGTCTTTGTCTGCCAGTGCGGGATAAATATCGGCGGCGTGATCGATGTTGCCGCGGTCCGGGAATATGCCGCAACGCTTCCCTATGTGGAATATGTCACGGACAATCTCTATACCTGCTCGCAGGATACCCAGGAGACCATCACCCGGGTGATTAGGGAGCAAGGTCTAAACCGGATTGTGGTCGCGGCCTGCACCCCAAAGACCCATGAACCCCTCTTCCAGGAGACACTGGTGAACGCGGGTCTCAACCGCTATCTCTTTGAGATGACCAATATCCGAAACCAGGACTCCTGGGTCCACCGGGACGACCCCCCGATGGCCACGCAAAAGGCCAGAGACCTGGTCCGTATGGCGGTCGCCAAGGTGGCATTGATGGAGCCCCTTGAGGAGGCCGAGCTGGAGATAGACCAGAAGGCCCTGGTTGTGGGAGGGGGGATCTCCGGGATGGTGGCTGCCAGGACGCTTTCGTCACAGGGCTACGAGGTCTCGCTTGTGGAGCGGTCATCCGCCCTGGGGGGCCAGGCCCTCGGTCTTTTCAGGACCTGGAAGGGAGAGGATGTCCGGGCGCACCTCAAAGACCTGATCGGGTCGGTTGAATCAGACCCCAACATCCACATATACCGGGATACCGAGCTGAGGCAGGTGGAGGGTTTTGTGGGGAACTTCCGAACCACCCTGGAATCATGTGGCAAAGCGGTGGTGGTTGAGCACGGGGTCGCGATCCTTGCCACGGGCGCAGAGGAGGTGAGACCCGGTGAATACCACTATGGGAGGGACCCCCGGGTCCTGACCCACCTGGAGCTGGACCGGAAATTTGTGGAAAACGATCCCTCGTTGAGAGATCTCAAGACCGCGGTCTTTATCCAGTGTGTGGGTTCACGGGAACCTCAAAGACCCTATTGCTCCAGGGTCTGCTGTACCCACGCGATTGAAAGCGCGCTTTATCTAAAAGAGATCAATCCCAGGATGAATGTATACATCCTCTATCGGGATATCCGCACCTATGGCGAACGGGAATACCTCTATCGAAAGGCCCGCCTGGCCGGCATCCTGTTTATCCGGTTTTCCAGGGATCAGAAGCCCCGCGTAACCCCCCTCTCAGACGCGCTGAGGATAGAAGTGCTCGATGAAGCGCTGGGCGAAAAGGTCCTATTAAAGACCGACCTCCTGGCTCTGGCCACTGCCATTACCCCCTATAAGGATGAGAGGCTGGCACAGTTCTTTAAGGTCCCCATAAACGCGGATGGATTCTTTGTGGAGGCCCACGCCAAGCTCGGCCCCTCAGAGTTTGCAACCGACGGTGTGTTTTTGTGCGGTATGGCCCACTACCCCAAACCCATCGATGAATCGGTGGCCCAGGCCCTGGCCGCCTCGTCACGGGCCATTACCCTGCTCGCCCGGAAGACGATCCGGATGAGCGGCAACGTGGCCCGGGTTACCCCCGCCCTCTGTAGCGGCTGCGGGATATGCGCGGATCTCTGCCCCTATTCGGCCCCTTCAATCATGGAAGAAGAACCCTTTGAGGGGAGGGCCGAGATAAACCCGGTGCTCTGCAAGGGGTGCGGACTGTGCGTTGCCTCCTGCCGGTCAGGGGCCATCAATCTCAGGGGCTTTGGTGAAGACCAGATCATGGCCATGATCAATGAGACGTGACCCCGGCCCTGTATAAATCTCCTTCACCTTATCCCGAAACCCATATGGTTACATTTTTGGTATTTCCTTGAAAATCCTCACTTGACATTCCGATTTTCAATGATAGAATAGGGCTATGATTCCACGACCTCATGCGCTTTACCGCATCGTTAGCGTCCTCCGCGTTCATCCCATAGCGGCCCTTCTGGGTCCACGCCAGTGTGGTAAGACCACACTCGCAAGGATGATCGCCGACCGCGAGCCATGCACCTATTTCGACCTTGAGAACCCTATTGACATCCGCCGTCTGTCCGCCCCCATGACGGCGCTGGAAGAACTTACTGGCCTGGTGATAATCGACGAAGTTCAAAGACGCCCCGACCTGTTCGAACTGTTGAGGGTCCTGGTTGATCGACCTCAGAACCCGGTCCGATTTTTTCTCCTGGGATCTGCTTCCCCACAGTTGGTTAAGGGTGTATCCGAGTCGCTCGCCGGACGTCTTGGATTTATCGATCTCTCGGGCTTTGATCTCCGGGAGGTAGGCCTTGAGAATCGCCTCCCCCTTTGGATTCGAGGGGGATTTCCGAGGTCTTTCCTGGCACAAGACGATGCTGCCAGCATGGTATGGCGCCAACACTTCATCCGCACATTTCTCGAACGGGACATCCCTCAGCTCGGTATCACGATTCCTTCAGAAACCCTTCGGCGTTTCTGGACCATGGTTGCACACTACCATGGCCAGGTATGGAACGCTGCCCAGTTGGCAAGATCGCTAGGCACCTCGGAGAACACGGCTCGCAGGTATCTCGATATTCTTGCAGGCGCTTACATGGTTAGAGTTCTTCCTCCCTGGTTCGAAAATGTCCGCAAACGGCAGGTCAAGGCTCCCAAAATTTATATCCGCGACAGCGGCCTTTTTCACGCGCTGCTACAGTTGCCCACCCTGGTAGATCTCCAGGGGCATCCCAAGCTTGGCGCGTCGTGGGAGGGTTTTGCCGTCGAGCACTTCATCGAAACGCTTGAAACCCGGGATGTCTACTACTGGGCAACACATGCCGGGGCCGAGCTGGATCTGTTCGTAATGGCCAGGGGAAAGCGTTACGGATTTGAGTTTAAATACGCGGACGCTCCAGACCGCAGCCGCTCTATGCGCGTCGCCATTCAAGACCTGCATCTGGAACACCTATGGGTAGTCTATCCGGGACATCAGGAATACAAGCTTGATGACAAGATCACTGTCATTTCCATAGATACCCTTACGCATCTCTCTGACCTCCTCAGGTAAATTGACGTCTCGGAATTTCTACAACTACTTGTAATCATATAAACCCAACACTCCGGTGTTCCAACATTCCATCATCCCAAACTGGCTCTCCTGAATAACCGATGGGATGACTTGGCCCAACCTTATACCGGATACCCCCCAGTCCCTCGAATTTCCTTGACTTTTTCTTAATTTTCAATATGATTTCCCATTATCGAACGGGCAACCCCGCCTTTCGCGGGATCTGCGTTTCACTCCGACCAGCAACGAGGAACTTTTTCTTTAACAATCAACAATTTTACTCCGTTCAATTCCGAAGGACAGCGATGTTTACCCCGTAGGTCCGGAAGATCGTACTGGGGCGTATTTAAGCGGGGCAACAATCGTAACCCTCTCAACTCTGAACCCTGAACCTTTGAACCTCTCTATGAGAGTTCTTCCATGGACAAACCCCTCAAAATGGGCCCACCCAACTCCTGACAGAGCCGTTGCTTCTGTTGGGAGTAAATCCATTCTGAGAATTCTGGAATTTTGAATCCAAAAAAGCCGTATAAATGGCATCGCGCCAAGAGGAATGGTAAATTCTTCAAGCGTGGACTCAATCACTTTCTATAAAGGAAATGCGCCCGTTCCAGCACAGCCGTTTTATCAACAGCCTGTCATAGAGCGGAAGAATTTGTGAAGGGGTTTTCAGCATAGAACTTATCAACTTTTCTGGGTATAGCCCCTTTTTCATGTTATCCAGTTAGAAAATCGCAAGATTTGAAGGATTTTTTGTCAAGTAGAAAATTTTAGACAGGAGTTATCCGGAAACTGTATACTGACTTGTTATGTGATGTGAACGTACAAATGTATCGCTCAAAATTTCCACGTTTGTATGAACTAAAAGATAGACTCCCTGAATCGGGTGACTCGACGAGTTTATACTTCCAAGATTTTGATAAGACATTAGAGATCAGCGAAGTTGCCCGGAATGCGTTTAGTATTTTAGAGAGCGAATTAGAGGTGCTGGATGGCGAATCATGGAAGTTTTTAAGAGATGAGACCACCTCATTTTTAGCCAAAAGACATCCTGAAAGAAATTGGCAGCAACTTTTCGACAAGCTTAATGAAGCGAAAGGTTATAAATTCCTTAGTGAAATTGGCTGCAGCCAGATAAGATTTATCCCGAGGTCTAAAAAAAATGGAATTGAAACCCCGGACCTAGAGGGGTGTAGTTGCGGGGGCGTGATTCTCTGTGAAGTAAAAACCATAAATATCTCTGACGATGAAATATCCACGAGAAAGAAATTCATCGCTCGAAGTGCTAATTATGAATTGCCAGAACCATTTTTCGAGAAATTTGACTCAACGCTTAAAAAGGCAGAGAGTCAATTATTGTCATACCGACAAGGAGACACCAGCAGACGAATAGCCTATTTCATAATTAATTTTGATGAACCGCTATCCCTTAATTTTGATTGCTATCGGGTGGAATACCGAAAACAGTTAAGAGCCCATATTGCGAAAATACAACCAGCTAAAATTGAAATTAAAGTTCATGATTTACTAAATTGACAAGTCGTCACATAACCATTGGGTGAAGCAGGATTGCAAAAAAGCTGACGTTTTTTCAACCTCTTACCCCTGTCGTTAGAAGGAGAGATAATGATGAAAAAGATACTCTTTTGCCTCTTTATATGTGTAATCCCTTCGACGCTTTTTGGAGCATCTTTTCCTCAGTCGATAGCATTTGAGTTCCAAGAGCATGGGAAATTTTCAGGCGTCATTGGAAAAGCCTATGTTACCGAAACAGCCGTTGAGGTTGTGACTTTCGCTGAGAAAAGTGGAGAGGTTGTTCCATTTGCTTTTATCTATACCATATTGGAAAAACAAAGCCAGATCGAGGGACTATACAACATCAAATGCAGAAATCAATTGGGTGTAGTATCCACGGGAATAATTGATATCCGCGATCCACTGAAACCTAAGATGTCGTTAACAAGCGACAAGGGAATAACTATCACCAATATCTCAAATGGCGGAAGGAAAATGAAGAGAGAATTCCTGCCGAAAGTAGATTTAGGGAAATAGAAACTCATCTTCTAACAACCGGCTGCACTGGATCGCCGATAAATCCGGTTCCCAGTGAGCCGGCCCGTTCGGAGGTGGCATAATGAAAAAGTGCATATATGTATTTGTTAGCTTTCTTCTAAGTTCATTTATCAATTGTCACTACCTGGATGCCTCGCAAGACGGCAAACCAACTATTTTCTCAGGAACTGGCGTAAAAATTGAGATATATGAAGATGGTAAAGTTTCGGGTCGAAAGCTACTTGCTGATTATTTTTTTAAGCAAGATCAGCAAGGCAAGTGGTATGGTTATTGGCGACATATTCTCATTAGTCCTTTCGATGATGACAAGTCCGTTGCCCTGAAGATAGAATCTTGGTCAACCGAAAATGGGGAGATTACAAATTTTCAGGCATTCAAAGCTGGATGCTCATTTGATATTGATGTTAGCAGGGCGTTGTATGGAAATCGTATGATCCAGATAATAATCAAGGAAGAAAACAGTCGGGAGTTAGTCCTTGGAAGTGCATTGTGGTACAGCAAAATCTTGGAAAGAGATTTAAAGGTTGAATGGAAATCAACAGACAAGCTCTATTTTGAATTGCCATATACAAAGGTATTCTAATTCCGAACAATTTGCTGCACGGGAGCGCGAAAAACCGCATCCCGTGAGCAATATGTTCGCGCCGCTGATGCGGCGCGAATGCGGAATTGCCCTTAAGCCGAATGACTTGCCCGCGCCTGCGGCGCGAACAAGTCATTCGACCAGACAACCCCGACTGCGTCGGGACAGTCGCCTTGCCGTCGCTATTGGGCAAAAGGCTTCGCCTTCCGCCCGCCGCGACGTCTGCGGTTGCAGGTCAATTCCGCATTATCCTTCATCAATGGAGGTGAGTATTGAGTTACTATGACAAATTTAAATATCCTGATGCCTCCGAAAAACCGATTCCTGGATACAGCGACAATGTCAAGTTGTCACTCGGTGAAATAATTGTTTGGTTTGAAGATTTGGATTCTCAACTATCATCAGCTATCTCCTTTTTATTGAAACGAGACGATACAGTCGGGCAGATAGTAACTGCTGAGCTTTCGTTTAAGTCGAAGGTAAATTTATTTGGATCACTTTTTCGGCACGAGAGGCCATCATCAGAATACCTTGATCGCCTTGCGGAGCTATGCGGTGCATGTTTCGACATCGAGTTGATGCGAAATCAAGCCGTGCACTCAAAATGGCTTAATGTAATTGAGGGAAAAGGCATGACTAGAAGTAAATATACAGCACGCCACAAGCATGGACTTAGGCACCAGATTGAAACCCTTACGCCAACTCAAGTTGAAGCGATCGCAATGCACTGTGGTTACCTTGCCCATTCTGTTGATGAGCTAATGTTTATGGAATTTGGGCGAGAATATGGAGAACCTTAGTTGGACAACCTTCCCTTTCACTCGGACGTGAGCTCCGTTCTCGCCGGTGAAGGGATCGTTAGGATGACCGTGTCTATGGACCAGCAATTATGAGGTGCGACCATGCCCGAGAAGCCAGACTACGAATCTACCAAAATCGCTTTGAGCAGGTACGACATCGCGATGTCACACCTGCGGTTCGAACTCAATCAATTCTGGACGCGATTCGGCTTCATGATGGTGTCTGAGACTGCACTTCTTGGGTTTTTTTTTGTTATTCTTGTCGACGCCGTACCAGAACCAAAATTGGTACGGCTGGTTCTCGCCCTGCCCATCTGCGGGGTGGCCCTATCGCTCCTTGGCTACTTCAGAAGTCTGCACGGAATCACAGCATATTGGATTAATCGCTATCTTAAGGTGCTTGACAAATATGAACCTGCTGCATTTGACGACTTCCCGATGGGTCGGAAGGAAGTCAGGGACGCTGCTCCTGGTCACTTGAGAGATGTGGCTATGCGAGTGATCGCGTTGCTTGTGGTGCTCTGGGTGTTGCTTACCATTGGAGTCCTTATTGGAATCGGATGGGCACTCAGCCGCATGGCATCCTAACATCCGCCTGGAGCAGACGGCGGGAAAATCGCGGTTTAACGTAAAAGTCTGTAAAGGTCCGGTCCAAGATAGGGCCGCTGCTCAGGCGGGGCATTGGCCTGAATAAGATTAAGGATTTCAAATGGAAATATTGAAAAGAATAAACCCTTTTTATGAGACACATCCCTTTGGACAGCCCCAGATTCATGTTTAGCACAAAAAGGGAAAGGGGAAACGGACAGCGGTGACGCGTTCTCCACCCGCCCGGTTAGAGTATGATAAACCAAAGATATGAGAAGGGGGAAATGTGAAGGCAGTTTGGCTTGAAGCAGTAGGAGCACCGGTAGAAATCCGGGAAGTCCCTGACCCAGTCGTTACACCCGGAGGCGTTGTTGTACGCGTATTGGCGGTGCGCGTCCCGAGTTATACGCGTAAGGTGTTTGACGGAACGCTCGGATACGACCTTCCGACGCCCTTCATTCCTGGACCTACCTGTATAGGGCAGGTGGCATGCGTGGGCGATGATGTCTTCGATATTGCCGTGGGGGATGTGGTCCTGTGCAATTCTTACCTCTCGTTGGGCGACTTTGCTGGCTCGCCCGACGAAATCCTGATTGGCTGGACCGGCAGCGGCTCCGAAAGATCGCGCGCGATGCAACAGCGGTGGCGGCACGGCAGTTTTGCCGAGCTCGCGCAGTATCCGGCGCAATGTCTGACAGTCCTCCCGGACGGCATGCGCTTTGACCGCACCCGGCTGCCGTTTCTTGCCTCCCTCGCCATTGCAGACGGGGGGCTGCGGCGCGGGAGTCTCGAGGCGGGGCAGGTGGTCGTCATCAACGGCGCCACCGGGCAGCTGGGGGGGGCCGCCGTGCTCCTCGCTCTGTCTCGCGGTGCCGCAAGGGTGGTGGCAACGGGTCGGAATGCGCAACGTCTGAAGACCTTGGCGGAGATCAATCCACGGGTAGTGATCCACAGGCTCAGCGGGGAGAGAGAGCAGGACGCATCCTCCATTCGTCACCTCGCCCAGGGACCGATCGACCTCGTAGTCGACTACCTGGCGGATGCCCCAGCGCCCGTTCCGGCGCTCGCAGGGTTTGATGTGCTGCGTGTTGGCGGGACGTTGATTTTGGTCGGTGGGGTGCGTCAGACTCTAGCGTTCCCGTATGCGCAGATTATGCGCCGCCAACTGACGATTCGCGGCTCGTTCATGTTTGACCGGGCCGGGGCGATCCAGACATGGAATCTTGTCCGCAGTGGGGCTGTGGATCTCTCGAAAGTCCGTGCATTTGACTTTCCGCTGGGGGACATTGAACGGGCGATGGACAAGGCCATGACCTTGGGAGGGCTTGATTATGCCCTGCTACTCCCAAACGGATAGCGGCACTGCATATGACATCACGGTGCGGTGAGTACGGCGACACACTTTTGATGGTCCTGCTATATTGTAAGTTTTCAAAGGATCGGCAGCGGCATTCACAATGGCTTAACGATTTTGAACAACCTGGTCACATCTAACCCCGTTTACATTTCACGCGAGCGGCGGGATTTTACAACCTCAACTGGCATGGATGAGGTGGCAGGGGACAGGGGAAAGTGGCGTGACTGCTTTTGAGCGAAATCATATGATCTCTCCATCCCACAACATCTCGCAGAATGTACGCCAGGGGAGGATCGTGATATTGGAAGTCAATTTGCGGGGTAAGGGATCTCTTGAGACGATAAAGCTCTTACGGCATTTGTGTTCTTCGTTAAATAGATGTAGCCCTTTTGGCCTCTCCGAGGCCTTCTCAGATGACTTGACTTCAAGCGCGATTTGTGCATCTCCCAGAATAAGATCAACTTCCGAACCACTGGCGGTTCGCCAGAATGTGATGGGAAAATCCAGCCTGCTGTAATGTCTGTAGGCCCAGCATTCTTGAAGAATGAAGTGTTCAAAGGCCCTGCCATATTCTCTTGTGCCGGGCGTGAGGGAAGTGTATCCCAAAAGGGCCGAAACAATTCCCATGTCAAAAAAGAAAAATTTGGAAGTCTCAATCAGCCTTCTTCTTTTTGATTTTTTCCATGGGGTCAACTGCCTCCCTATGAGAGTGTCTTCGAGTATCTGGTAGTATTCCCGGATTGTTTTGACGGAAACGCCACTGTCTCTCGCTGCATTGGAATAGTTCAGCAGCATGCCGTGGGAAATGGCAGCGGATTGGAGAAATCGGGAAAAGGCGGGCAAATTCCGGGTTAATGCCTCTGCCTGGATTTCCTCTTTGAGGTAATCATGGACATAGGCCTTGAGATCCATCTCTCTGTCAGGTGAAAGATAGTGGGCCGGGAGCAGGCCAGTATGGAGTGCCCGATCCAGTCTAAAGTCCCCCACTTCTCTGCTCACAAGAGGGTAGAGTTCGAAACGCCAGGCCCTTCCACCCAATAGACTGGCATTCCCTCTCCTGAATTTTCTCGCGCTGGAACCGCACATGATGAACTGGTAGCCCTTATTTTCTATGAGCCAGTGGATTTCATCCATCAGGATAGGAACCTTTTGGACTTCGTCCACCACCACCGTTTTTGAAGGCTGAGCCTCAAGGATCTGACGTAACCGGGTGGGCTTCTGACTCAGCGACAAAAAAAGATCATAATCCAGGAGATCGATGAAACAGGTTTGTGGAAACTGCTGTTTTAGTAATGTTGTCTTACCTGTCTTTCTGGGACCCCACAAGAAGGCAGAGCGATTTGATGGTAGATCAATCTTTTGGATTCGATTTATCAGCCTGTTCTTTTCCATGTGAAATATGTATGATATTTTTCACTCTAAGTCAAATTATTTGTGACAATATGACCTTTACCCCAAGTGATAAGAGCCCACCTTTTTGGTCAGTGAGTATACGGAATCTGGATTGGGTTGGGGTACTTGAGCTTGATGAATTATTATGACTGAATCGTTCCAAAGAATGGATCAGAAGCCCCGCGTAACCCCCCTCTCAGACGCGCTGAGGATAGAAGTGTTTGATGAGGCCCTGTGAGCGGCAACGTGGCCCGGGTTACCCCCGCCCTCTGTAGCGACTGCGGGATATGCGCGGATCTCTGTCCCTATTCGGCCCCCTCAATCATGGAAGATGAACCCTTTGAGGGGAGGGCCGAGATAAACCCGGTGCTCTGCAAGGGATGCGGACTGTGTGCTGCCTCCTGCCGGTCAGGGGCCATCAATCTCAGGGGCCTTGGTGAAGACCAGATCATGGCCATGATCAATGAGACGTGACCCCAGGCTTGTATAAGTCCCCTTCGCCTTATCCCGAAACCCCCATGGTCTCATTTTTGATATTTCCTTGAAAATCCTCACTTGACATCCCGATTTTCAATGATGATGATCATGTAAAAAGTTATCACCCCGTTGAAGCTTGTGCCGGACTCGGTCCGGTAAACGGGGGCCTCCAACGGTCAGCTCTCCTGGGTGTTCAACCGAATTTCCTTGACTTTTCCTTAATTTCCAATATGATTCCCCATAATTGAACGAACAACCCCGCCTTTCGCGGGATCTGCGTTTCACTCCGACCAGCAACGAGGAACTCTTTCTTGAACAATCAACAATTTTACCCCGTTCAATTCCGAAGGACAGCGAAGCGTATTTAAACGGGGCAACAATCGTAACCCTCTCAACCCTGAACCGTGGACCCTGAACCCCTGAACCCCTGAACCTTTGAACCTCCCTATGTGAGTTCCCCCATGGACAAACCCCTCAAAATGGGCCCACCCAACTCCTGACAGAGCCGTTGGCTCTGTTGGGAGTAAATCCATTCTGAGAATCTGGAATTTTGAATCCAAAAAAGCCGTATAAATGGCATCGCGCCAAGGGGAATGGTAAATTCTTCAGGCGTGGACTCAATCACTTTCTATAAAGGAAATGAGCCCGTTTCAGCACAGCCGTTTTAACCAACAGCTCATCATAGCGCAGCACAATTTGTGAAGGGATTTTCAGCATAGCAACTTATCAACCTTTCTGGGTATAGCCCCTTTTTTCATGTTATCCAGTTAGAAAATCTCGAGATTTTAAACATTTTTTGTCAAGTAGAGAATTTTGGCCAGGAATTATCCAGAAACTGTATACTAACTTGTTGGACCTAGCAATAATAACTGATCAAGACATCAAGTATAAATAGGATAAAGGTCAAATAATATGTCAAGAACAAAGAAGCCAAAATTCGGCGAATTGGCTCCTTTATACCAATTCAGTCTCAATCCCTATCCCGATCAACGTTTTTCACGCTGCCCCATTTGTGGACATAAGACCGGACAGCGTAAGCTTCCTTTATTCATTAATGTTGATCCTAAGTATACGATCGCTCTTAATTATACTTGTCGCTACTGTAAGCAGTGCGATTTGCTCATTGCTCACAAACATGAAATTGAGCATCTGTTAACAACAATGTTTACACAGATAGATTCTGATGCTATTGGTAATGAGTACTTGATCATCGGGACGGTTGAAAAAAAAGCTTGGCGTGAAAATATGCAGTATCCCAAAAAACCGACTGAGATGCTTTCCCAAATACATGATTTTAAAAGGGTTAATTCAGAAATTCGTATGACTCGACCTGGCTGGTATGGTCCTGATCAGGAACCGCCGATTATGGAACCACTACTATCAAGTGAATGGATCAAGTCAATTTAGAAACTTGATGCAGATGCGTCCAACATCGCTCTTGAAGCGGAGCGCAAAAAACCGCGCCCGCTTAAGAGCCCGTTTATGCTGCATCTCTGATATCGATGACCAGTTTTTTACCAAGGCATTTTAATGCCGAGGTGAGTTGAGAAAGTGTTGTATTGTGATCCAGGTCTAAAATGCGCCTGACCTGTCGGCCATCGACATGCAGACATTCGCCAAGGGCAGCCTGGGTAACTTCCTGATCTCGCATTGACTGATATATCGCCAGTTTCATCGCAATTTGCGGAGGTAAATGGACTAATTTTTGCCCTTTATATGCCTTTGATGGTGGGGGTATATCGCGACGATTTTCGATGTATCCGGTTAATGCAACGATTAGTGCGTCTTGAGCCCATTGGATCGCATTTTTCTCATCGGAGCCGACCGTCATCGCCTCGGGTACATCTGGAAACTCGGCGATGATTGTGTCGTTTTCGTCAGGTGTAAAGGTAACTGGGTAACTTTGCAGCATATTACCTCCAATTAAAGGATGTCTTCTGGGTCGATGCCCAGTTGTTTGCACAATTTCTTAATAAATATCGGGCCGATGTCAGCATCGCCATGAACGGGAACAGTGGCGTGTTTCCCCTTGTATTTTGCCAAATGGTGACCGCCCTTACCACGGCTTTTTGTGAACTCAACGCCAATCTTCTTGAGTTTGCGTATGAGTTGCCTCGATTTCATAGTTACTGTTTAGGACACAATTGTCCTGTTGTCAATAGGCTCTTAAAATAAAGACCATAACAAAAGCCTGGAGCAGACGCCGAGAAAATGGCGGTTTTTCGGGAAGACCTCGGTAATGTGATCTACAGTGGCGGCGCTGCTCAGGCTTGGCGTTATCTTTCCTTGCGATAACTGCTATGTATCCCGACTTGAGGTCTCATTGGAATATGGCAAGTTATTTCAACATTCCAAAAGACTGATATAAGGAATCAATATTCCAAGTCTACATATCTACCTGAATTGAGGATATCGCCACCTTCTTAATTTGGTGGTATGTTTGGATCTGGGAAAGTATCAGAGGCAGAAATAGGCCTAAAATTTGTTAGCACACGAGGTAATATTTGATGTTGGGCAGATTCCAGATTTTGTTAGGAAATTTTGAATTTTGGCGCCCATCGGATTAAGATGACTTGCATATCTAGTGTTGCTTCTGGCTATTTTCATGTATTGGTTTGCCAGTCTTCTTAGATTTTGGTGAATTTAGGTCGGTGTGAGAGCATTGACTAAAGCACGAAACCTTGTTTTCAGGGCCATTTGACTTGACAACATCAGTACATGTAAACATCACTCGGTAGAGGCGATTACTTGATTCTTGAATTCGTTTAGCACCCGCAGGATTTTGAATATCACAAAAGAAAAACCTGGAGTATAATCGTTTTGTGGAATTTAACCCATAAAGGACCATAAGGGAGGATATGAAAAAGAAGTTTATCACCTCCATCTTAGTCTTTTTAATATTTACGCTTGGATTCGTATTACCCACATTCAGTGTAGAAGATGCTAACACCATTGTAACCATTTCACCGAAGGCAGCTTTAGATCTAATTGTCCAAAGAAAGGGAGATAATAATTTTGTTATTCTCGATTTAAGAAGACCGGCGGAATTTGAAGCTGGCCATCTTCCCAACTCTATTCTGGATTCTGGTTGATTTCTATTGGAAGTCTTTTGACGACAAATTAAAACAGCTGGATAAGACAAAGACATATCTAATTTATTGCCGAAGTCGCAATCGTTCGGGAAGATCTTTGGAATTATTTAGAAGGTTGAAGTTTCAGGTACTGTCAAGTTTTTTGTGTGAAATTTTCTTCTGCCAATTCCTTGAAGAATG
>CAZXCQ010000118.1:0-18202 GCA_964639275.1 uncultured Desulfobacteraceae bacterium
AATGGGGGTTCCGTTTTGAAGGGTGTATCCCTGTCTGAGACCGTTAGAGAGCGTTAGGAAATCACGGAGATCGAGGTTGCCAAAAAACATAAGACTTTCCCGGATGTACTGCCCCCTATTTCTTCCTATGGCAGGTGATTTCTTTACGCTCTCTTACGGGCGAGTTATACGCCCGAAGAACGGAATCCCCATTGCCCGGGTTTCAAGCGACTAAAGTGTTACCCTTTATTGGTTTTCATGACCGATCTTGGGGGTATCTGGAAAGACCTCATCGGACAAAAACCGCCTGATCGCCCCTGCGACGATTCCATGGGCATAGGCGCTTGGATGATCATCAAATCTATTCACAACCAGCTGACTCAGATCCTCTCCTTCAAGAACGGGCAGCAGATCCAGGTGAGCCACCCCCAATTTCTTCCAAAATGAGTTGAGTCTTCGATGCATTGCCCGGGTCAATTCTTTGTCATCCCCGGGTGTAAGAAGCAACGGAAAGGTGACCACGGCCAAAACCCCACCGGCCTCTTCAACACTGTGTTTTATCTGCCAAAGGACTTTTTCCTGTGACTGCCACGGGGATCCGACATATGCGTCCATAATCAGGGTCAGGTAATCCGTCCCATCGGCTGAACGCGCTTCCTGTTGTCGTTCCCAATGGTGATAAAAGGTATTGATTGCATAGCTATGCTCAATTACCCATGCAAGGCACCCGGTTGCCGGATCTCGAACCCTGCGAGGGATGTCATGGATCTCTTTGACAAACGGCGCGATATCATTAAAACAATAGACCAAGACCACGACATCAATGTCATAACCCGTCTTGATAAGACCTTGAATCAGCTTGAGCTCGTCCCGGCTTGAGAGGCCAAGGTCTGCAAACCCGTGCACCTCCCACCCAGACTCGACCCGCCTCAGGCGGTTTACAAAACGCTCTTCGACATCTTTAACACCGTGGCCAGCGGTAAATGAGTCACCAACAAAGGTGACACGACGTTTTCTCTCTTGCCTTTTTGTAGCATAGTCAATGTTATCCCTTATTCCCTGGGCATTGAGGTGCCAGTATCGCTTGAACCAGCGTTTTGATACCTTTGATCGGTTGTTCCCTATGGTCGTGTCATAAAAGAAACGATAGTAACCCTCAAGACAGGCAAAGGCGAGGGAGGCCAGCACCAAAAAAACCAGTATGTTTCCACATAGTATTACCCCCCAGTTCGATTTTTTTCTCCTGGAATTGATCTTTTTAAAAAAGAGGTAGGTCAGGCCGGCAGAAAGGAGTGGCGCCGATATTGTGAATAAGATAAAAAGTGCGTCACCATACACTGGAAGAATTCACTTGGGGGGAAAGCCTTTCCACCTCATCACAGGAATCCCTGCTGACGGGGGAGGAGTCACCCGCTGCCCTTGAGACTGTCCGGGTGCGATAGCCTACAGGACATCGGCAAAGGCATATTTGGAGCGCTCAAAAAAGACAATTGCCCCCACAAAAAAAAGGACCGCCACGCCGATTATGTGGACAAGCAATACCCAGGGGAGGGTGTGGAGCAACAGGACCTGGTGGTAGAGTTCAATAAATGGATACAAGGGGTTAAGCTTGAATATCCCGCGAAATCTTTCCGGCACCATACCCGGGGGATAAATGATCGGTGTCAAAAAGAACCACAACGAAAGGGCTGTTCCAATAAACTGCTTGATATCTCTCAGGAATACAGACAGGCTGGAAATCAAGATTACCATACCGAGGGTAAATACCATATAGACCGAGACCACGACAGGCAACCAGAGCCACATTATATGGAAGTAACCTTTAAGAACCAGATAACCCAGGAAGATAATAAACCCGAGGCCATGGAGAGAAAAAGCCACGACTATGCCTGTCAATGGGAGGACCTCAAGGGGAAAGGCCACTTTGGTAATCAGACTGGCCCTCCCCAAAAAGATCTCGGTTGCACTGCTCAAGGCCTCGGAAAACGCTGCCCAGGGCAGCATCCCGGCCAAAAAGAAGACCACATAGCTGTCCGTACCCGTTTCCATCGGCTTCAAGCGGATTTTTAGGACCACTGAAAACACAAAAATATATATCAGCAGATTGGCAAGCGGTGTCAAAAGGCTCCATGTGAACCCGCCGATAGAGCCCGCAAAACGCCCCCTGATTTCGTTGCTTACAAACCCCCAGAAAAGCGTCCGAAAACGGAACGGAATCTCAAGCCAGCGTTTCACCAGACCAAAAGCAGCCATCATCTCTCCCAAGGAAGGATCGCCAGAATCAATCTTGAATCTGGGTATCAATGTAGCTTTCTGAAAATTGGCACTTGGAGAAGGGGTATGGGAGTTCGGAATCCCCATTCCCCGGGTTTCAAAAAGTGTTATGAATTTGACAGTATTCTGACGGGTTTAATAACCGAACCGCTTTACGACATTCCTGACCTTTTTCTTAAACTCTTCGGTAACCGCATCCACATCTTCTGTGTTTACGATGACCCGGGGGGTGATCAGGACGATTAGTTCTTGTTTTGTTATTGCCTTTTTTTCCTTTCCAAATACATAGCGGAACACCGGGATATGGATGAGGCACGGCAGGCCGGATATGGACTCATCTTCCTTGTCCTTGATCAATCCCCCGATCGCCAGGGTCTGCCCATGTCTTACGGTAAGTGTGGTATTCACAGTCCTTTTGAAGAACGAAGGATACTCCACGTTTGCCACCTTGACAGACTGGCTCAGCTCGCTGACTTCCTGACTGATATCCATGGTCACCAGGCCACGCTCGTTGATATGGGGTGTAACAGAGAGGATCACCCCGGCATCCCGGTACTGGATATTGGTCTGTGTGACCGGTTCTGTACCGGAGGTAAAGGTCCATTCCGAGCTGGCTAATGGAATCTCCCTCGAAACATCTATCCTGGCCTCTTTATTGTCTGATGCCAGGATATGGGGTGAAGACAGGACATTAAGCCTATTCTGAGAGGCAAGGGCCTTAAGCATGTTTTTCCATTTCTTTGTCAGACCGATGGCCCACGTAAGACCATCAGCCCCTACACTGGCCTCCAGGAGACCGGTGCCGTGAAATTTCGTGGAATCTGAAGAATAGGACCACTCCATCCCCAGTTCGGTAGTGTCGTCCAGGGTGACCTCGGCAATGGTGGCCTCAATCAATACCTGCCGGGGCAGTACGTCTATCAGCCTCAATACACCCAGAATGGTCTGGTAATCCTGGGGAACGGCCTGAATGATCAGGGCATTCCGGATGACGTCTGCCGTTATGGTTACCTCCGCCTTTAACGCGCCCGCCCCGGCTATCTCCCTTTGCTTACCCTGGGTGGGTTTTTTGGACTGTTCTTGGGTTGTGGGGCTTATAATGGTCTTTTTGGTCTGTGTTTCTTTCTTGCGGGACTCTGCAAAAGGATTCTTGGGCAATCTCGCCGCACCGCCCGGCTTTTTTGTCGTAGCAGCAGGGGCCTTTTTCTCATCCGGACCCTTTCCAAACACAGTCTTCAAAAGGGTCTCGAGATTTTTGGCCTCGCTGTTTTTCACATAATAGACGTATATCCTCGGCTTAGTCTCTTCAACCGGCACATCCACACGACGGAGGATCTCTTCTACCTTCTCAAAGGCAAAGGGGGTTGTGCTGATCACCAGCAAGGTGTTCATCCGGGTCAAGGCGATAAATTTGACAAAGACATTGGTAAACCTTTCATAGTAGGAAGTAAAATCAGAGAGAAACCCGACCACCTCCTCTGCATCCAGATGCTTGAGAGGATAAAAACGGTAGTGGAGCTTTTCAAAGATGTTGACATCAAAGGTCTCAATCAGCCTCAAGATCTTCAGGATATTGACCCCATTTTCCACTATCAAGAGGGTATTTGAGTTGGCGTCTGAGACAATGGTCCCATTGGCAGAGACAAAAGGGGTCAACAGGTTCGTCATCTCTTGGACGGATATATACTTTAGGGGGATGATCTGGATGATCATCCTATCCCTTGGGGAGACCACCTTTCCATCAACTATAGGGATCGGTCTTCGGGGTGTGTCTTTGGCCTGGACGATCTTGTAGAGGTTGCCCTCCTTTATGGCGGCCAGGCCATTTACATCGAGGATCTGGAGAAAGACGGTAAAAAGGTCTTTCTTGGGTATCCCTCGGGCCGTATAGATCGTCACCTGGCCTGTGACATTTGGGTAAACAATGTAGTTAATGCCCAATAGTTCGGCAATGGTATTGATCACCTCATAGAGGTCGGCGTTATCAAAATTAAGGACAATCTTCTGCTCCGAACCCTCTGTAACCTCTTTCTTTGTTGGTTCTTTGTGCAGCCTTGGAGCGGGTTGAGCTGGCTGCACCTTGGATTCAGACGGCATCTTTTTTGGTCTTTTTCTTTGAGAAGGGACAGCTGAAGGTTTTTCCGCAGACAAGGGTCTCTTCAAATCCTTTTCCGGCTTCTCCACCCGCTCCTTGGCATACCCAGCGGGGGTTGAAACAATTCGAAAATCCCCCTTTTTGTCAGAGAAGACCTCTTCTTGGGGCCTTGTCAGTTTTATGGACGGCTCGGGTCTGCGGGGAGTTTGCGACTCAACACCTTTGTCCTTTGGACGGAGCTCTTTGCCGGCGCAACCCGCTACGAGGAAAACAGTGAGTGCCAGCCACCAAAAAGAAGATAATCTCCACGGTACTAATCTCTTCATACCATCTACCTTTGCTCTGCTTTGCGACTATCCTGCCCAGAAGGGGTCTTTCCTGCAATCACCACGGGTCTGGGTGACTGTTTCCCTTTTGAAACCCCGGGCCTTGGGGCGTCCTCTTTCGGTTTGCTGATGACCTCTTTTACTTTCCCCTTTATGCTTGCCCCCACGCTAACCACCGTAGGCGTTTCCTGCTTTTTTTTGTCTGCTCGCCGTTTCGGCTTTTTCTTTTCATATAACGAAATCGGCCAATACCGCTCGCCCCCGGCCAAAATAACACTGGCCTCCCTTATTTCTTTGACCTTGAACTCCCCCACGGTATCACCCACCTTCACCCATAAAGTCGGCCTCTGAGACATCGGTGGCCTGGGCTGTTTTCCCCTCCCTCCTTTCTGGGGTTGGAAGTTGGCGATCAAGGCCTTTTTTTGACCCGCTGTATCGATAATCCCATAAAGGACAATTCGAGTCACCTCCTCTTCCAGGCGCCAGAGGTACCTTTTGTCGACCTGGGACTTGGCATCAGGTTTTGCCGCGGCCTGCTGTTGATCACTTTCCTGTCGGTCCGGCCAGAAAAGATTATCACGAACAACAACTTCGTATTCCGATTGAGCCGGTATTTCCCTTTTGGCAATCCGTTTTTCGGGAGGGGATAATGACCTTTTGACAACCCGCATTTCAGGTGGGCGCTTTTCTCCCCTTGACCAAACCTCATAGGCCTTTATCCCAAAAAATATGGCAACCATCGCCAGGAGAAGATTGGCTATCCATATCCTCGAAAACATCTAATACAGCTGCCCCTTTAGGTCCTTCTCTTTTTCATAAAACCCGCAACGGTTATAAATGAGCGAAATTCCCGGCCTTTTGCTCTATAGAACGTAGCCCTCAGCTTTCTCACGCTCAGATATTTTGGAAAGGCGGCAATCCTGTACAGGATCTCTTTTAATTGCCTGATATCTGCATGGATAAGAAATTCAATCGGAATACTGATATAGTCACCCTGATTCTGTTCCTCAGGCTTCAATACCTTCATTCTCCTTATCTCCGCATGACTCTTGCCCGTTACTTCACGGAGGATACCCTGGAGTTCAGCGGCCGCAAGAGATGGGGTTTTGCCGGTCAGAAGTCCGGATTCCAGGTCCTTTAGGCTCTGGTTTAGAGCCGTAAGCGTCTCATCCAGGCTAATGCCACTCGCAACCATTTTCCGGTATTTTACGAGCTCAGTCTCTTTTAATTGGATCTCTTGGCCCGGTGAGACTATCTCCCGAAAATATGGAAGAAATCGATAAATGAGGCCCAGGATGAGCAAGACCGATGCAATAACGAGCAGGTATTTCTTCTGGTTATCGACTCTAAGGTTCCACATGATCATTGCTAACCCAACTTGAGCCCAATTCGGAAGACTTCCTGGCCCTTATTGTTTCTTGTGATAGGGGAAAGAAAGGCTGTATCCTTGAACAAGGGGGAGTCCTCAATAGAAGGGATTAACCCGGAAGCGGATTCGGCTAACCCATGGATCTGAACGCCTTTATCGGAAAAAGTCAAGGTCATAACCCAGGCATTTTTTGGGATCCTCTGGCTTAACTCTTTTAGGACGTCCAGGACCGTCACATCACCATGGCGAAGCGAATTCAGATAGTCGATCTGTTTTTCGACCTCTTTGCACTTGGCCCTGGTCTTATCGATTCTTGGAACTTCAGCTCTTAGCTGGGCAATCTCAGCGTTTAATCGACTCAGACGAAGCTGTTGGAAAAAGATATTCCCACCCCCCCACGCTATGGCCGATAAAATGATCAGGCAGACCAGCACAAACAGGGTGTAATGACCGAACCGGCTCGGCCTTTTTCGAAACCCCTCAGGCAAGATGTTGATATCCATCGGCACCTTCTGGAGTCCCCTGAGTGCAAGACCATAAGCTGACACCATGGCAGGCGAAGGAATGCCCGTCTTCGAAAGGTCCGGCAAAAAGATATCAAGGTCCTCTTCATCCCTGAAATCGTTCACCATCCCACCATCAGTACCAAAGCCGCAGAAGAGGGTCTTCAACCTGTCCTGGTCAATGCCCAGGCCTTCCTTAAGCGCCTTTAGCTCATGTAAGACAAGTCTTGCCGGCCTCTCCCCCTTTCCGACCCCTCTAACTAATCGTGAATAATCCAATATCCCTTTCCTAAAAAGGTCAATTTCCAGGTCATCATCCTTAAGATAGACAACGGCCAGGGCATCTCCTCCATCTGGAAGTGGCTGAAAAGAGAAGTAGTTGGCAATGGCTGTAGAAGTAATCTCAATACTGGAGACACCGAGACCCAACTGGCGTGGAATATCAAGATAGGGGTCAATGGACTCTCTCTTTGCAGCTATGAGGAGTATCCTCATCTTACCGCTTTCTTTGTCCTCTGCGACTATTTGGTAATCAAAATATACTTCATCTGCAGAAAAAGGGACATGCCTCTCCATTTCATACCCAAGACTATCCCTGAGGTTTTCCTTGGCGGCCAACGGAAATTCCAGATATTTCAAGATGGCCAAATGGCGCGGTATTCCCAAGAATATAGAGGCCGGGGAAATCTGATTTTCACGCAGAAAACTCCCAACCAGACCGCTGATCAGGGTCACCTTTTCTCTTACATCTTTCCCCCCATCAAGGGGATAGGTGGCGTATGCCGTCAACCGCACCTCTTTAAAAGACGCCTTTAAATACACTACTGAGACTGAACTGCCCTGTATGTCAATCCCGAGACTGGTTTGAAAAAGCAAATCTAGCCTCCCAAGCGAAAATCACTTTTTCTGAATCCTTTCACTTTTATCCTCAATGGTGTCACGCCATTGAATCACACGGTACCCTTTCTTGAGGCCTCGGTTAATCTCAATTGCCACCTCAACTCCCTGCTCAATTTGAGTCCCCACCACTTTTCCTATCGCCTTAATGGTGTACTGTGGGCTTATTTCAAGATTGATATAGGGACCGATGGCGGCATACACGTCAGAACCGACAACTGAAGCCACATCATCGAGCGATCTGAAATCCGATTCTTCTCTGTACTTAACGACCTCCTGGGCCAGGTCATCTGTCATCAAAGGGAGTGCAAGAAGCATTGCCCTTGAAGCCGCATTGATGTTTATCTTATTGGGGTCTGAATGTACTCTATGGAACCCGGCATCGCGTCTGATCTCTCGCGTGGGGCTCACATAGACAGTTACCAGATCCCTTAGCCCGTTATAAAAAATTTCTGGGGTCACCCCCCTGACCATCAACAACTCCTCAACCGAGTCAAAATCACCATCCTTACATTCATATGGCCGTGGGAGGGATTTGTAATAGTCGTCTTCCGCACCGTTCAAACGGTGAAGATTGTCCTTGTCTCGCCAGTCCAAAATAGAGTCCACGATGATATTCTTTTCTTGTTCTTCAAGGGCAAATGGTTTCAAGATCATCCTTAACAGAGATTCACCGGCCCGATTTATGTCCACCTTACCACTTTCATTTTCAATCCTTACCTCAAATTGACCCCGGCCAAAAGGGACTGGCGGGATATCCACGTTGATTCTCCAGCGGTCTTCTTCCTCTCCCCCATAATCCTCCTTTTCCTTGCCTTCATGCTCCTTTTCTTCCCCTTCCCGCTTGGGTTGCTTCACCGTCTGGGGGATGATCGCATTCCTTATCAATTCACCGATGGCCCTGTTTAGCCCTGCCAGGGCGATATAATAGGCCTCGGTTTGCTCCTTAAAATTGCGGGTAATGTTTACTTCTGTCCTCATGGCAAAACAGAATTCCCCAACGATAACCGAAAGGAATGCCAGGACCCATAGCACCAAGAATAATGCAATCCCCTTTTTGTTTATGATAATTCGTCTCATCGGATTATTGATAACTTGCCTCGGACTGGATAGGGGCAATCACATAAATGGGAGCCACATCCGGGTCTTCCTGAAGGGTAATCTTGACTGCCAGGGGCACCCCTTTGTCCGTCTCCGGGTCCCAGGTTTGCTGCCATTCCGATTGCCCGCCGTCCTCAGAAGGCCCCTTCAAGTACTCGAATTCGATATGTTGTGCACCAGGAATCAATTCGAAAAAATCCTCTTCACCCTGATCTTCCACAGCCTTTTCTGTAAGAAGGGTATTTTTCTCAGAGAACATAAGCCTCTTCTTCCCGCCCCCGTCCTCCTCCCTGACCACATATTTCACATAAACCATGCCGGCCAGATTTCCGGGCACCATTGGCACACGAGAGACAAACTCCACCGACTCTCCGTCGCCTTTAATAATGAAGGGCTGTTTATCTTTCTCAATCACCGTGCCCACCACAAAGGCGGATGCTATTTGCCGCTTGATAAGATCTAACACAACGCGCTGTCTCTGATGGATCTCTACATCTCTCTCCCCCTTTTCCCATGCCCTGGCCCCGATCCTGAGGGAGCCGAATACAATCACCAGGATGAGACCTACAATTGCAAGCGAGATCATCAGTTCCAGCAGGGTAAAACCCGATGAGATCGAAGATGGACAAAAAAGGGAATATCTTGAACGGGACGCCCTCAAGCTACGACCTCTTATCACCCTCGGTCTTCTCAGCCAGTTTGATCGTGCTGATTTGAAAATGTCTTTCCCTGTCCCCCTCATCCCACATGACTTCGACCTTTATGTTGAACATATTATAAGGTAGCATTGACTCCTCTTCCTCTGCCTGCTCGATGCGGACGATCTCTGTCTTCCATCTAACCTCGTCATCAAAAACGCCCTCAAGGAGTCCCTCCGTGAATTCCTTTGAGAGAAGGATCTCCTCCATCTTTTCCCTCGCATGGAATATTCCCCGGGTGTATTCATCAGACAATTTGTTCGATCTTAAACCGCCCGAAAAGAGCTGCAGGATGACAACCAGGGATATGGCGAGAATCGATATCGCGACAAGGATTTCAATAAGGGTAAACCCTTTATTTGAGACTTCAGACCCGCCTGTACTGTTACAGGCCCTGCCTCCCCTTCTCTGGATCGCTCCAACTTTGCGGTTTCGAGGTTTCAGGAGTTGTATCAATTTAGCTTTCTTCAAAATTAGAACTGAGACAGGGGAATGGGGGTTCGGAACCTCCATTACCCGGGTTTCAAAGAGTGTTACCAGAAGTTCAGATCGAATAGGCATGTTTGGAACCTTTGGCATCCTCTTCCCCCAATTGCACTGTTCCGGTAACAAAATCAACACTCACAAAGCATCGTCTTCCTCGATCATTTTTCAAAAACACCTTTCCCCCACTGCTTGCTCCATTGGGGAAGAAAATAATCCGAAAGATCTCTGAGCCAGATTCACTTTCAACCGATACCACCCTATCAAAAATGATCCCCTCAGGCAGATCATATATTCTTGACCGATATCCCTCCTGGCCTTCATCGGCCGCTTCCTCTTCGCTATCCCCTCTGCTTGTTGCCTGGGCGGCCCCGAGGGCCAAACGGTTTTTGTTCAGATCAAACACGACGATATAGGGTGTGTTTTCCGATGTCGCCTGGCTCCTGGCATATCTAAGTGAGGCCGCGATCTTCTTGGAGGCGGTCTTCAGGCTCAGGGTGCTCATGGACCCGGCCACCCGGGGCCCCACAAAGGCGGCGACGAGGCTGATGATCACCAACACGACAAGGAGTTCAAGGAGTGTAAAGCCCTTTCTCATCTTTATGGACCCTTACTGATCAGAACGATCCGCACCCTCACCCCGGCTGGAGATATCGGCGTCTTCCCCCTCACCTCCCTCTGCGCCGTCAGCTCCCAGAGAAATTATCTCATACTCGCCTTTATCACCGAGCCTATAGACATAGGGATTCCCCCATGGGTCCAGGGGCACAGGCTTTGGAAGATAAGGGCCATCCCATCTCTTCACACCGCCCGGGTTGACCCTGAGGGCCTTTAGCTCCGTGGGGTATTTGCCGGTGTCAAGCCGGTAGGTATCCAAAGCGGTTTCAAAAAGCGCTATCTGGGCCTTTGCCGCGTTTTGCTTTGATTTCCCGACCTTGCCAAACATCCGGGGACCTACCAGTGCGGCCAAAAGCCCCAAAATGATCATCACGATCAACAGTTCGATCAAGGTAAAACCCTCCTGCCTTCGTTCATTCCTGTGCATAACAATCTCCCCTTTCAAAAAGGCATTTCATTGACGCTGAATATCGCCATTAGCATGGAAATAACGATAAACCCTACCACAAGACCCATGGCCAGAATCATGGCCGGTTCCAAAAAACTGATATACCTCTTGACCATATTCTTTACCGTCTTTTCATAACTCTCGGCCACCCTCAAAAGCATGCTGTCCAATCTTCCGGTTTCTTCACCAACCGTAATCATCTGAATGGCCAGTGAGGGGAAAACGCCGCTGTCGCTCAGGGGTTTTGACAGTCTCTCTCCTTCCTTGACCCTCTCATAGACTGTTTCCATTGATCGGGAGATCACCTGGTTACCCATAATCTCCTTGACCAGGACAAGGGCCTGTAGGATCGGGACCCCGCTCTTTGTCAAGGTCCCCAAGGTCCTGGCAAACCGGGCGACTTCGATCTTCTTGACCAGGTCCCCCGCGACCGGAAGAGTCATCTTGTTTTGATCCAACCTCAACCGGCCAGCCGGAGTCCTCAGATACCGTGTCAACAAAAAATAGATGGCGCCTGATCCCCCAAGGATAACCCACCAGTATCTCCTCAATATCTCGCTCAATCCCAGCAGAAAACGGGTGGCCAGGGGGATAGTCTGGCCCATATCAGAAAAGATGACAGCGAATTTGGGGATGACAAAGGTCAGCAGAATGATGATTGAAACCCCTCCCACGCAGACCAGAAAGGAGGGATAAACCATGGCTGATTTGATGTAATCCCTCAGGTCCTGAGAGCTCTCCAGGAATTCACCCAACCTGCCCAGGACAGTTTCCAATACCCCTCCGGCCTCGCCTGCCCGCACCATGTTTACATAAAAGGTTGAAAAGACCTTGGGATGCTTTGCCAACGCATCTGACAGATAACCGCCCTCCTGGACGGTCTTGAGGATAGCACCTGCCACCTCCTTCATCTTGTCCTTTTCCACGGCATCAATCAGGATGGACAGGGCACGATCTACCGGCAGGCCGGCCGTTAACAGGGTGGAAAGGTCCTGGGTAAAGATCACGATATCTTTGGCTGAGACCCCTTTGAAGAGAGAGAGGACCTGCTTTGAAATGTCCGTATCAAGACGCCTGCCTCTTCCTCTGGAAGGGGTAATTCTTATGGGAATAAATCCCATATGATGAAGCTCGGCCACCACGCCCCGCTCTCCCTCTGCCTCAAGGGTGCCATTGACGACCTTGCCAGAACTGTCTGTTGCCTTGTAAAGATAGGTAGCCATCTTATTTCTCGAGGGTTACCTTTAAGACCTCTGAGATGGTGGTAATCCCCGCCCGGACCTTCAGCCATCCATCCTGGCGCAAGGTCATCAATCCTTTTCTGAGGGCCACCTCTTTGATCCTTTCGGTACTCGATCTCTTGGTAATCTCTCGCCGGATCTCATTGTCCACCGGCAGGTATTCAAAGATGGCGGTTCTTCCCCTGAAGCCCGTGGATCTGCATTCTTCACATCCCCTTCCCGCAAAGAATTCGATTCCCGATGCCTCATCAGGGGTTAACCCCATCGAGTTCAACAGCTTCTCCTCAGGCCTGGTTGGCTCTTTACAATAAGGACAGATGACCCTGACAAGCCTCTGGGCCAACACACCCAGCAGGGTTGAGCTGAGAAGAAAGCTCTCCACCCCCATATCCAGGAGCCGGGTAACGGCCCCTGGAGCGTCGTTGGTATGGAGGGTGCTAAAAAGGAGGTGACCTGTGAGTGCAGATTGAATGGCGATCTCGGCGGTCTCTTTGTCCCTTATTTCTCCCACCAGGATAATGTCAGGGTCCTGACGCACAATCGAGCGGAGTCCGCTGGCAAAACTCATCCCTATTTTCGGGTTTACCTGGATCTGGTTGACACCGCTCAATTGATATTCAACCGGCTCCTCCAACGTAATGATCTTGTTTTCAGATGAGTTTATCTTTGCAAGGGTAGTGTAGAGGGTGGATGTCTTGCCGCTTCCTGTGGGTCCTGTCACCAATATCATCCCGTAAGGCTGAGATATCAGGTTGGTGTATTGTTCAAGGATATGGTCAGGAAACCCCAATTTCTCCAGGTCGAGAATCAGGGTATCCCGATCCAATATCCTCATCACAAGGCTTTCACCAAAGAGGGTCGGGATGGTTGAAATCCGGAAATCAATCTCTTTGTCCGCGATCTTGAGTTTGATTCTCCCATCCTGGGGCAGCCGTCGTTCTGCGATATCCAGCTTTGCCATAATCTTGACCCTGGAGATGATGGCGGCCTGGAGGCGTTTGGGGGGAGATTCAACATCGTGAAGGACACCGTCTATGCGATACCGCGCCTTGAATTCACTCTCAAAAGGCTCAAAATGGATATCACTGGCCCTGAGTTCCACCGCATTATAGATAAGCCGGTTTACCAACCTGATAATGGGGGCCTCTGAAGCGAGGTCTCTCAGATGGTCCGCATCCTCAATCCCTTCAGGTGATATGTCATAGAGGTCTTTGCCTGCCTCCTCTATAATGGTTTCGAGAGATTGAGTCCCGGCGCCATATAGTCTCTCGATGGTCTCAAGTATGTCTTCCTCTCTCCCCTTGGAGATCTTTATATCCAGCTCATATGCAAGCTTGAGGGCATCAATGGTATAAAAGTCCCTTGGATCGGCCATGGCAATCCACAAGGCATTTTCATCTATCTTTAACGGAACAAACCTCGATTCCTTCATATAATCCACCGAGAGATTATCCATAACCACAGGTTCTCTGGGATAGTCCTGAAAAGATATCGGGCCCATGATTACCCTCTAGATTTCGTCAAATATCTACGCCTTAAAATAGTCGATCACACTCTGAATGATCCCTTCCAGGTCATAGGATGGCTCAAATCCTATGGCATTTTTTAACTTCTGGATGTTTGGGCGTCTCCTTTCCATGTCCTCAAAACCGGGTCCATAGGCCTTTTCATAAGGGACATGCTCGATTTCGGAATGGCTTCCGGTCATCTCTTTTACCTTCTGGGCCAGATCATTGATCGTTATCTCTTGATCGTTGCCTACATTGTAGATTTCCCCTTCGGCCGTGGGCTCATCCATCAATCTTCTAATCGCCTCTATTACATCATTGACATGGGCAAAGCTCCTGCTCTGGGTCCCATCTCCATATACCGTAAGCGGCTTTCCCAGCAAGGCACTCTGGACAAAACTCGGCAAGACCATCCCATACTGGCCCGTCTGCCGGGGGCCCACCGTATTAAACAACCGCCCTATCAACACCGGCAGCTTTTTCTCATCAAAATAGGCCAGTGCCAAAAACTCATCCAGGGTCTTGGAACATGCATAGGCCCAGCGTCGTTTCTTGACCGATCCCATTACCCGGTTGTCGTCCTCAGACAGGTCGTGTTCCACATGCTTCCCATAGATCTCCGACGTGGAGGCGACAAAAACCTTTTTCTTGAACCGGTTGGCCAATCTCAAGACCACCTCTGTCCCCTTTACGTTGATATCCAATGTCTCCACAGGATGGTCCATGATATTCCTCACCCCGACGGCCGCAGCCAGATGATAGATATGATCGGCCTTGAAGATCAGCTCATTCATCACAGACTCATTCAAGATCGTATCCACCACGAGGTGCAGTCTTTCATGATTTTGGATCTTCGCGATGTTGGCAAGCTTACCGGTCCACAGATTGTCAATCACGAACACCTCATGTTGCTGTTCCAATAGCTTCTCTGCCAGGTGAGAACCTATAAAACCTGCGCCGCCTGTAATCAGTATTTTCATTTTGACGTTCCGATCCCTATTGGCAATCCCCTTGTCCTTGGTTTTCCGTCCACCGTCCACGCACAGCTCCGCTCCTTCAGTTACATCAGCCCAAAACGGCTATCCGCTGAATATAATTGATAAATTTTCTCTCTTGACTTCGAGTCTCCGCCCGTTGACCCGTGTCAAACCGGGACCTTCTCCAAGGCCCAGTCCTCAATCTCCACTTCCAGAGATCGGTGTAACAGTTCAATTGACACCACTACCCGGTCTGTTTTTCCCTTATGCCGGAGATAGTACCCCACCAGTCCCTTTAACGGCCCTTCCATGATCATCACCTGGTCCCCATCACGCATATATGCACGATTCTGCACCGTACGATCTGTTCCATCCAGGATCATCAGCGAAGAGATCTCCGCATCATTGGCTGGAAGGGGTTCCCCCTTAAAGGCAACAAAACGAACAACACCGATTGTCTTGATTATCCGGTGATACTCCTCGGCCTCAAGAACAGAATGAACAAACACATACCCAGGTATCAAAGGGACCAGGATCTTTTTGCGCCGGTCTTTACGCCTGCTCATGACCTGAACTCGGGGCAAAAAGGCCTCCACTGATTTGCTGCAAAGGCCTTCATAGACCTTTTGCTCAAAACGGCTTCGGGTATGCAAGGCGTACCATTTACCATAATCCCGGTTCATAGCGTGATTATCCTCTCCGGGCTGACACCTCTATCAACCAGGGATCGGATATCCCGATCCGTATCTTCAAGGCGTGTCAACAGCACCGCATCCCAATCCCCACGGTCCAATCGGTCAAGATCCTGGAACTTAAACCCGAAAAAATCGTCCCCGTTCTCTCTGTCATCTACGATCCCAACTAGCCGTATCTCGGTAAGCTGGAGATACAGATAGGCCAGCTCGGCCACCTCTCCTGCCCCAAAAAAAAGAAGGGACCGTATCCGGTTTTCTTCCATCTCCTTAAATCTACTAACCAGCAATTTCTTGATTTCACGGTAGAAATTCACAGAATACTGGAGATATTCAACGGTCAGTTTGCTCTTTCTCGCCAGGCCCTCGGGAGTCAGGAAATACTTCATCCTGTTCCGGGGCATGGTCTTGACCTTGAAATACCCCTTATCCACAAGCCTCCTGACAAATCTATTGACAAGACCCAGAGAAAGGTTTAAACGACGGGAAAGTTCTCTTTGACTGGGGCAGCTATCCTGCTCAATCTCCCCCATTAACCGCAGGATATGGATGTCTTCTTTGTGCATAAATACCAACAGTTATGGAACTCGAATAGGTGAGGAAATAGGTTTTTTTACTAGTGTTCAATAACTGAACGTTTTTGTCAAGTAGAAATTGCCGATTTTATGTGAGGTCTCGAGGGTCCTGCTCAACCCCTGTTGCCGTGTCGGCGGAGTTCCCATAGATTTGGTAAGGAGTAAGTGCGAATGGAGTGCAATCAAGAAAAAAATAAAGAGGGGTGTAATTGCACCTATGACCCTTGTTCAAGAAAGGGATTCTGCTGCCAGTGTATCTCCTATCATCTAAGATCCAGAGAGCTTCCGGGCTGCTGCTTTCCAAATGATGCAGAGGCCTCTTATGACCGGTCTTTTGAACATTTTGCCCGGCTTGTTCAGGACCGAAAGTTTTGATTTGGATGCCCTATTTTTTGGCTATGACACTCTCAGTAGATATCAAAATCCACCCACTGCGCGGCATCATTTGCCCTTGACACGCAATCCAATTGCTTCCAATTATTCCAGCTTTGAAAGACATGGCTTCTCCCGCCTTTCTTGTCCCTTCTCAAGAAACAGATTTTCAGCTCATACCCGTTTCTTCCCTCCATCTCCTAAGGTGAAGCTGAAATGACAGGATTAAAGGCCGAATCGTTGAGAACAACATACCTCAAGCCCCATTTCCTGCTGTTCGTCACATTGGCGATAGTCTTGGGCGCCTTTTTGCGGTTATACCAATTGGGTGGCCAAATCATCGGTGATGATGAGTGGCATGCCGTTGCTGTGGCAATAAACAGTTCATTTAAATATATACTCACCCATTTTAACCACGAGGATAACAATTGCATTCCTCTTACACTTTACACCAAACTACTGCTGGAGACTGTTGGACTAAGCGAGTTTGGGCTTCACTCTTTGCAACTCATATCCGGGATTCTCTCCTTGATCGTATTCCCACTTATCATTCGATCACTATTTAACGGAAAGGTGACGATCATATTTTCCTGGCTCCTGGCAATATCACCCTTGCTTGTCTTCTACAGCCGATATGCCCGGCCATATATGATCGTCGTCTTCTTGAGTTTCATCTCTGTCTTCTCCTTCTATTTTTGGATACAGGAGCGAAGGATTCTCTATGTTGTGATTTATGTAATCCTGGCTGTTCTGGCATCATATTTTAGCTTGGCCTCGTCCGCATTCGTGACAGCGCCGCTGGCCTATACCTTTATCCTACGTATGCTCGGAAGGCGTTTTGCAGTTCAACATCATGGATCTGAACTTCCTCAGCTAAAGGAGTTGATTCTGGTTGCCATTTGCCTGATTACTGGAACTTCTGCCTTGTTCTTACCGGCAATTCAGTCTCTGCAAGGCATCACCTCAACGGCCGGTCAAGGTTCTTTTGAACCGACCCTGATAATCGGTTCGATAAACCTTTTTGCTGGCTGTAGCAGCTATGGGGGCTCTCTTATTTTGACGGTTTTGGCCCTGTATGGTGCTTATAATCTATTTCAAAGAAACAGATTTCTATTTGGCTATGTGGTCGCGATCTTTTTTTTGCAGGTCCTCTTTATTGCCATGGCCAATCCCAGGCGTGTTCAAGAGCCGGCGGTATTTACCAGATATTTCATAGTCTGCCTGCCTCTATGGATATTGCTGATCTCCATTGCACTTTATGACCTATCCAAAAGGTTGAATGGCTACCTTATGGCAAAAACCAAAAGGGCACATATCATATCCAACGGTTGTTTGGCCGCCGCGCTCCTTTTGCTTCTTGCCAGAGGCCCGTTAATACTCATCTACAAATTTCAGAATAACTTTACTAACCACATCGACTTTCAGAGTGATTACACACATCATACGATAAAGGCCCTGGATGCCAGATCACCGGATCTATATCCATCTTTTTATTATGACCTAAAAGGAGAAACAGAAACCACCGCTATCATAGAATATCCCTATCTGATTTTTTGGATCGGGAACAACTATCACTTCTACCAGAGATTTCACGGAAAAGAGGTAAAGGTGGGGTATAACAATCACTCTTATCTGTCACAATCTGGCTCTGTTATGGACAAAAACATAAAATTTAATAATTTTATCAATATTGAAGATAAGAAAGCCCTATTGAATTCCAATGCAACTTATGTCATTATTCATAAGAATATGTTGCATGAGATCATTAATATAAGGCGGATCTTGCCGGATTTTTTCCCAGGCGTAGAGAGGACAGAAGGGGCTCTGCTAAGGAGACTTAAAAAACACCCTGCTCATAATTCACACTTTGAACCCGCAAGGAAGGATGCTGAAATGGCCCTGGCCAGGTTGAAGGGGATGTTTGGACAACCATTCTACGAGGATAGGTGGATTGCGGTGTTTAAGATAAGATAGACCCTTTCACATGGTCGGGACGACTGGATTTGAACCAGCGACCCCCGCGTCCCGAACGCGGTGCTCTACCAG
>CAZXCQ010000119.1:0-9102 GCA_964639275.1 uncultured Desulfobacteraceae bacterium
CCACCCCTTAGGGCTATTGGGTTGGTTTCCGATACGCCATTTTGTGACGGCCGCTTGGCCATGTCATTTGGAGGCATGTGGAAGAAAAAAAGACCCCCATGCCACACCACAATCGTTTTATCCCCGGGTTTTTGAGAAGTTACGACTGATTTTATATCACCCTTAAAGAATGTGTATTTTTGGGTCATAGCTATGAAGTGGAGATGGGGTTATGATTCAATTGCAGTTTCTGGCACATGTGGATGAGGAAAGGTGCACCGGATGCAAACAGTGTGAGCGCATTTGCCCCTCCGGCGCAATTGAGATGGTGGATAAGAGGGCAAGGGTTGATGGTGATCGGTGTATTGATTGTCAACGGTGCATCGACCTGTGCAAAAAGGAAAATGCGGTCGCCCGGCTCCCCCGTTCTGAAGAGGTCATGAGATATGTAGACCATAAGGATGTGGACCAGGAAAGGCTTGGAGCGCTTTGCGAAAAGGCCGGCCTCCTTTCTGACCTGCCGATCTGCGGATGCAGCCGTACCACGGGAAAAGAGGCCGTTGCCGCCATCTTGAAAGGTGCAAAGACCCCTGAGGATCTTTGTGCTATGACCGGTCTTCGCTCCGGGTGCGGCATTTATTGTATGACAAAGATTTTCCAGGTGTTTGAGGCCTGTGGAATTGATTTGGAGGAACCCAAAGATCGACGGTGGATCAAACTGACTATCTCCCTTGACGATCTCCCTGAGGAGATGGTCGCCCGGATTGACCGAATCTCCCCCCAGTATCATATTGGAGAAGACTGGAAAAGGCTGAAGCAAAGATCTGCCGCTCCCGTGGCAAAAGGAGGTCCCCATGTTTAGACCGGCAGTCAACCCCCCGGAACTAATGAAGTCCGTCTATGGCCCCAAACCCAAAGAGAGGGCGGTAGACTTACTGGACATGGTCTCTGTGTCGGTGGGTGATCTTTTCCCTGACATCACTGATCGAATATATGTGGATGGTGATGATCTCTCCGCAATTGAAAGGGCTACAGATCAGGCGCTATCTCTTGTCGATATGGGAATGATCAGGCCCGGTGATACGGTCAAGCTGCTGAGTTCCGAGCATGGTTTCAGCATAATGGGCGGGAGACCCTATGCACGGATGCTCGAAGCCATCAAGAACAACATTCAGACCAGGACTCGCTGCCAGGATGTTCGCCTGATGGTGGGAGCCTATAAGGGGTTTCGGGAAGCGGATGAGGTCATCGCACACCATGACCTCACGCGGGTATTTGACGGAAAGGTATACGGATATGGCCCCTATGACAAAGATATGCCCATTGAGACGGAGATCGGAACCGTTTACGGGATAAGGAAACTGTTCGATGGGGACTGGTTTGTTCACTCTTACTATGATGATCCCCGCGAGATGTACTATCATCGTCTGATCGACAGGGCATTCAAGTCATTTGTCATGTCCTACGTGCGTTTTGAGACGCGCTCGGTTTATCATATGAATTTTGGAAACCGCTCCTCAAATTTTCTGCCACGGGCCATTTTTAACGCGCCGTCCGTCCAGGAGCGCTACAGCTTTTCCTGCTTTCTCAGGACGTCTCCGGCAGGAATTCTGTCCGTAGATGCCGACAATGATCTTTCGGGGCTCAACGAACGGATTACCGTCAGTCATCTGAAAAGGTACGGAAAAATGATGCGGCTTTTTAATGAGATCGATGAGTGTATTGCCGTGCTGGATGGCTCAAGGTGGGGGTTTTATCTTCACGCCGGCGGCGTTATTTTTGGTGTCTTGATGAATGTGAAAGCCGACCCCTTTGACCTGTCCAATCATAAGGCCCTGGGCGGTCTAAAAAGGAATGAAAAGGGAGAGCTTGTTCCCAGGCTTATCAATCCGGCCATCAAGGTGATCGTCATGAATCAGGCCTGGCCCGGGATTAACTACCTGGGGTTGGAAGACACCCCCATTGTGATGGTCGGCGAAGATCATATGGATATGTGGAAGGCGGATCATTGTAACCCGCTGATCGCTCAGGTTGCCCAGGGAGCGACGGATCTAAAGCAGGCGATGGGCATGGCCTATGATATCGGGATGACCGATAAGGTTATCATCTTTGATGGGTCTTTCGGTCACATCAATTGCAGTCCATCCATGGCCCGGCTTTTGATGGAGAAGGCACCTGAAGTTGGCCGGAAGGTCGATCAAGAGCTCTTGCCCTTGTGGCTTGAGCAAAGGGGAATAGATCGGCAAGCCGCACGCGCTTGACCCCGGCTGCGCAGGCCCACGTTACCCACCGCCTGGAATCCAGGGGCAAGCATTTTATAGATCTCGTCCAATCTTCTTTGTATCAATTTGGTTTGATGTAGAAATCCACGTCCTACGAACGTGCTCAGAGACGAGGGGTTAACGCGATACCACCCCCTTTACGGGTGGATTTTTTATGGGGCCATGGCTGGTGTCTTTTGAGTTTGGGCAGGTAATTCAGTTAGGAGATAAGTCTTATGGAAAAGTATAGAGTCACGGAGGCCTTTGTAGAGGTTCTAAATGCCAATGGTGTGGAAGACATCTTCTTTAATCCGGGAGGTGAGCAGGCACCCATGCTGGCCACCATCGCCAAATTCAGGTCATCGGATAAGCGTGCCCCCAGACTCGTGCTTTGCCTTGACGAATCGGTCGCGCTTACTGCTGCACACGGTCACTATATGATCTCAGGGAAGCCACAGGTGGTTCTGGTGCATGCTGAACTGGGTACTCTGCAAGTGGGGGGAGCCCTGCACAATGCACAGTGGGGGCGAATACCCGTCATCCTGTGGGCCGGGTTAGCAGCCCCGGCCCAGCGGGTAGACTGGATGAAAGAGCCGTATGACCAGGGCAAAATGGTGCGCAATTGCGTCAAGTGGGACCATACGATACAAATGGATGAAGATATCCATGATATTTTTCAGCAGGCCTTCCAGACCGCCTTGACCGAGCCTCGTGGACCGGTCTATCTATGTTATCCCAGAGAAATCCTTACAGAAGAGATAGACAGGATCAAGATCACACCGGCAGCCGCGGTTTCAGCATCGACAATGCCAACGACCACTGTTGACAGTCTTGACCAGGTCGCCAAGACATTGATTGAGGCGGAAAACCCCCTCATCGTGGTTGGTTACACCGGCAGATATCCCGAATCGGTGACATCACTGGTCGAGCTGGCAGAGACCCTGTGCGCACCGGTCCTTACGAGCCAGGTGTGGATGAATTTCCCCACCTTGCACCCCCTGTGCGCTGGAATCGAACAGATCCTTGGCAGCAGGAAGGCGAATCCCTATATCAGCGATGCCGATGTTATTTTGGTGATTGACTATGATATCGCGTATGCACTGGCACCGGGTTTACCAGGGGCGGATGCCAGGATCATCCATATCGACGTTGACCCCCTGACACAAGGCAGGCCTCTGTGGGGCCGGGGTGCTGATCTTTACATTGATGCTGACTCGCGAGAGGCCATACCCGCTCTGAGTAAGGCAATCCGCCGCAAATTGACACCGGAGAAGACCGCGAAATTCCGCGAGCGTTTCAACCAGCTTCAGAGTGCGCATAAAAAGCAACGAAATGAGTGGCACGATCTGGCTCTAAGCAGGGCTGGTCAGAAGCCGATCTCTCCGGACTGGCTCTGCCGTTGCATCGCCGAAATTATAGATGAGGATACGATAGTATTAAATCACACGATAAGTGAATCGACGTCGGTGACAGAACAAATAGACCGCACAAGGCCAGGGACTCTGTTGGGTTGCGCGGCCGGTTCTATACAGTGGGCGCCGGGGGCAGCGCTGGGGGCAAAAATAGCTGCCCCCGACAAGACCGTAGTCAGTCTGATGACGGATGGCGGCTTTGTATGGGGTTGCCCGGTGTCCACCCTCTGGTCTGCCGGTTCTTACCAGGCCCCTTTTTTGTCGGTCATATTTAACAACCAGTCATACGGTTTTATCAAGCTGCTTGTCGAGAGGTTCTATGGCGAGGGCAGTCTTTCAGAGAAGGCGGCATTTGAGGCCGGGGTGGACATCGTACCACCGCCCGACTATGCCGCTGTTGCCCGGGCCTGTGGCGCCTATGGGCGGAGGGTGGAAGACCCTGCTGATGTCTTGCCGGTCCTGAAAGAGGCCATTGACCAAGTCCGCAGCGGGAGACCCGCCGTGGTGGATGTCATGCTGGAAAAAGAGGTCTTTTCGGTAACATCTCAATAAGTATTAGTCCCCCCGTAACACTTTAGCCGTTTGAAACCCGGGCAATGGGGATTCCGAACCCCCATTGCCCTGTCGAATTGTCAGTTTTGAAAAAGACTAACCTGTTACGTGCCCCCGGCTTTCTCGCTCAACCTCTCTGTAAATCCCCTGTATCGTTTCAAACCCTCCCTCAGGGTTTCACGATCGGTCACATACGCGATCCTGACACGATTATCAAAAAACCCGTGATCTCCTGACGAAAGCTTTGTCAAAGGCAAGACACAGACCCCTTGCTCTTTGAGGAGTCTCTCTGCGAAGACCTCAGAATTTACGGGTGTTTTGGGGGCTGCATAGAAGGCACCGCCAGGCTCGTAGCCCAACATATCCCCCAGGATCTCCTTTACCATCTCCCGCCTCTTTTTGAATTCCCCAACCATCTCCTTTTCCCAGGTCCTCGTTTCAGGGTTCATCAGCGCCTCAATAATCCCATATTGGGTCGGCGTGTTGACGCTTGAGGAGGCCTGACCTGTTACCTTTGCAACCTGGTTGGCAACATCACTCAATTCATCGGGGAACAATACAAACCCGAGCCGCAATCCTGTTCCGGCCCACGCCTTTGAAACCCCACTCAATATGATGGTTCCTTCGGGGTAAAAATGGGCGATGCTCTTAAATTCTGAGTCATAGCAGTGCAGCCAGTAGATCTCATCTGTGAGAACCAGGACATTGTACTTTCTGGCGAGATCGGCAATGGCGACCAGTTCCTCCACAGTCGCCTTGTAACCTGTCGGATTATCAGGGTCAGTAAGGACGATCGCCTTTGGCCCTTGTCTTAACGCGTCATCGAGATAATCGAGTCTGTAACTCAAATTGTCCTTGTCTCTCGGGACAAAGATGTTCAGGCCATCAAAAAAACTGACGTGTTCCCCATAAGATTCCCAGTGCGGATCAAAGACAACGAATTTGTCTCCCTTTTCAACAATGGTTGCCATGAGCTTGAAAATGGTGTCTTTTGGACCCGAGGTAACAACGACATTACTCACGTCAAAACTCAGACCCAGTTCGGCATCATAATAGTGGGCAATGGCCTCCCTTAATTCAGCGAGGCCGGCCTGGTGCGTGTAGCATGTCTTCTCTTCGTCGATTGCCCGTTTTATGGCCGCAGCAACATTTGGCGGAATGGTAAAGTCCGGTTCACCGATATGAAACTCAAAGACCTTCTTGCCCTGTCTCTGAAGCGCTGTAACTCGCGCCAGAAGGGCAAGGGTGGGTGATTCGGCCATTGATATGGCCCTTTTTGCGATCAATTCCGTATTCTTCATCGCTTATCCCTCTGTTTTGGTATCAATTCAGCCATTTTGGAACACTTTAGCCTTTTGAAAGCCGGGGAATGAGGATGCCAGTCTTGAAAAAGGCCAAATTGATACGCATGATCAAACCTGGCCGAGAGGCATCTTCTTTTTCGTAGCCGTTCACGGGTTCAAAGGTTCAGGGGTTCAAGGTTGTATTCTTGTCCCCGGATTCCATTTCGGACGCGTATTCACGTGAGAAGCGCCCGGATTCATCATTCCCAACCTGAAAATTGGCGGCGCATTGGCAAGCATGTGGCAAAGCCAGCATGTTTTGCGAGGACTTCGGGTCTTCAATTTTGTCCTTGTCCCCAACCCTGAACGTTGAACCCTGAACCTGTGAACGCTTACTCTTTTTCTTAGTAGCAGAGAACGGGTATAGGGTCTTATCTCCCGTAAGCCTGTAGCGGCTGGAGCATCGTGATCAAGACAATGCCGATCACGGCCAGTGCGCTAACCCCGAGAAAGACGATCTGGTAGCTTCCGGTCACATCAAAGATCCTTCCGGCCAGCAATGGGCCGATCGCCCCACCGGTTGTGCCGCAGAACATGACGATACCAAACAGGGCGCCGTGCGAGCCGATGCCAAATAGCTCGGCCACCGTTGGGGACACCACTGTAAAGAAGCCGCCGTGGGCAAAGCCGTAGATCACGGCGAAGACAAACAGCATCCACGATTCCCTGGCCACCTGCAGCCAGATAGAACCACAGAGCAGCACCATCAGGCAGATCATCAGCGAGCGCTTGCCGCCTATCCGGTCGTTCATCGTGCCCATCACAAACCGTCCCAGCATGCTGACGCCTCCGATCGTTGAGAGGACGCCTGCCGCGGCCGCCGGGTGCAGGCCCAGATCTGTGGCGTGCGGGACGATGTGGACGATAACCGTCAGCATGCACAAAAGGGTAATGAACTCGGCCACGCAGATGGTCCAGAATTGCCGCGTCTGAATGGCCTTCTTAAGGGATACACCCCGCTCTGTGAATCGGGTCCCGTTGCCACGGGGCTCATCTCTCCGACCATCGGGCAGAAGACCCATGGCCTGTGGATCCCGGCGCAGGACCTGGGCAACGGCCACCAGCGTGACCAGGACCACGACCCCGATGATAACATAGGAATTCCGCCAGCCGTAGGCCGCGATGAGCCCCGTGGCAATAAGCGGCCCCACGAGTTGGCCCGATCCCGTACCGATCTTTACGATCCCGGACATCATGCCCCGGCGTCGCACAAACCAGCGTGCCACCGTGGAGAGGGTCACGACGTCATGGGTGCTCAAACCGACACCAACCAGCACTCCGTAGAGGAGGTAGAGCTGCCAGGGCACCTGCAGGCCGGACATAACCAGGTATCCCAGCCCAAGCGAGATGCCGGAAATCGCGATGAGAATCCTCGGCCCTATCCTGTCGTTGAGCCTCCCGGCAAGGATCCCGGTTGCCCCCAGGACCAGGAAGGCCAATGACGATGCACCCGATATGGTTGCCCGCGACCAGCCGAATTCGGCTTGAAACTCCTTGAAAAAGACCCCGTAGGTGAACATCGCCCCGATGCTCACCGCCTGGATGACGAAGCCGGCACCCACCATATTGTAGCCATAGAAGTACCTTGTTTTCACGCTGACTCTCTGGTTCCCATCCGGAAATGGCCCTTTTCTCTATAGGGCGCATGCTCCATCCCTCAGGCACGCGAGCGGAGCCTGAGGCCCGAAAGCCCATGACTTTAAAGTCGTGTTTCACCCTCGGCGAGCTTCTTGAGCCCTGGTAGATCCAGGATCTTGATCCGGGGGCCCCTGGATTCTATCAGTCCACTATTGCCCATTCTGCCCAGGACACGCGACAGGGTCTCCGGGATCGTCCCCAAGATACTGGCCAGCTGGCCCTTGGAGATGTCGAGCGCCAGTTCTCCGGAACACTCCCCCGATTCGCTCAGGTAAAGGAGATATGCAGCCAGACGGGCAGGGACCTCCTTCAGGGAGAGGTCTTCAATGAGGGATGTAAACCGCCGAAGTCTCCGGGATAGGACTGCCAGGAGATTCAGGGCAAGCTCAGGATTTTTTTTGATCAACCCACTAAAATCCTCTTTCGGGAAGAAAAAGACCCGGCCTTTCTCCAGGGCCTCTGCGTTTGCAGGAAACTGTCGTCCTTCAAAGACCGGAACCTCTCCGAAGGGCTCTCCAGGGCCAAAGATGTGAAGCGTTTGCTCCTTCCCTTCCCAGGAGACCTTGAATATCTTTATCCTCCCGGAAATGACCACATAAAACCCTCTCCCCTCATCCCCCTCGGAGAATATGATCTCTCCCCGCTCGACCTTCTGATCCTCAACGATCATGGAGATATCCAAAAGCTGGGCCTCGGGAAGTCCTTCAAAAAGCGGAATCGATGAAATGTGCTCAACAATATCCATTGCCTTAGGCCAGTCTCCTTAATCCAGCCCGAGGAAGCTCTTGGGGTTCTCTTCGGTCAACCTCCTTAAATCCTCTGGTGAAAACTCGACCTGGCACCAGAAGATCTTCCTTGAGTATTCCTGAAACCACTTCAAATAGGACTTCTCGGTCCAGAAGCACCGGCCCATGTACCAGTCGGTGCCATATAAGATCCTGTCCTGGATCCTGGGTGTTCTGAGGAGGCGTCTTATATCCCTGAAATACCTCCTGGGTGCGAACAGCATCTCGGTATCATAGGAGATGTCTGTATAGACGTTGGGATACCTGATAATCAGCCCCGCGATCTCCGGTTGCCAGTCAGAGCCAGTCCGATCGTTGTGCGCCAGATTCAATTTGAGCGAAGGAAAATCATTCAGAACGGGGCCCCAGTACTTGGGGTCAGCCAGATGGTAGTACTCCCCGAGTCCGGGGATGCCCCCGTTTTCGCAGTGGGCCGTGATGGGAATCCGGTTCACTTCACAGTGCTCATATATGGGGTAGAGCCGGGTGTCGTCGGGCGTGAAGCCCATGACCGGATAGAGCTTGACCCCCTTAAATCCCCTATTGGTCAGTGCATCAATCACCAGTTCCACCACATTTTCTCTATTGGGATCGGCAGCCACAAAGGGGAGCATCCGGACACGATTATATTTGCCGTTTATGGCCTCGACCGCTGCCATGGTTTCGGCCATCTGGTCCTCAAAGTATTTGGTGCCGCCACCGAACTTTTTGCAGTAGGCCATATCCATCATCAAGGGGGTAGCGATCTCTATGCCGGCCTGATCCATCTCCTGGGCCAGCCGATGGGCTATCTCGGAGATCGACATCTGTGCAATTTCGAGCCAGTCCTCAAGCATGGAGTCGTCGGGGAGGATCTTTTTGATAACCTGGTGGGCAATGCAATGAAAGGGATTTTTTAGATCCAAAAGGAATCGCTTACGGAATTCCAGTGGGACACAATCCAGACTAAAGATGTGGCAGTGGCAATTGATCTTCATAGATGTCTCCTCGGGGAACTGGGGTCCAAAAATCATGCCTATGCATTTGTCCCAAAGTCTGGTAAAATGGTAACAGCTTGGTACTTCGTCTCATAAATTCGGTGACATATTTCTCAGTTGAACCGTGTTCACGTGCTGGTATTTCTGGATTCCGG
>CAZXCQ010000119.1:9202-17916 GCA_964639275.1 uncultured Desulfobacteraceae bacterium
GTGACCGTATTTATGAAACCATGTACTTAGCTTTGTGAAACCCGGGGGATGGGGGTTCCGAACCCCCATCCCCCGGGTTTCAAAGGGCCGAAGGGTTACGTAGAATGTAACATCTCAAAAACCGGGGGCAAGCCGTGGCATGTGGAAAGAAAGGGTTTTTGAGAAGTTACAGCTAGTCCCATAATTACCCAATGTGGGTAGAACTCACAAGGAGAAAATGTTGCCAGGTGGCGGACACGGGATCAGGCATTGGCACCCTTTGGTCTTTTAGAAGAACTTTGCAGGGTGTGGCATACGATCATTGAAGAGGGAATAGCAACTCCCCGATGTCTTTTTGGACCTGTATACCTTGGACACACGGAGGCACCGTGTCACCCGGGAGGCCGAGGGGTCGTCAACTCAAAAGAGAGGTCATGGAACTGCTTGGTTCAGGGGATCTTGACCAGACATTGGCTGCCCTCTGTCAGATGCCTGCCCGTCAGGTAATCAACCCGTTATTGTCCCTTCTTCCTGGTAGGGATCAGAAGACAAAGTGGGCGGCTGTCACGGCCATCGGCGCTGTGGTGGCAAATCTTGCAGACCATGATATGGAGGCCGCGCGTGTGATCATGCGCCGGCTGATGTGGCAGCTAAATGATGAGTCTGGTGGCATCGGCTGGGGTTGTCCTGAGGCCATGGGAGAGATCATGGCCTGTCATCGCGGTCTTGCCGCCGAATACGCCGATGTATTGATTTCCTATGTGAGAGAGGATGGAAATTTCCTGGAATATGAACCCCTGCAGTGGGGTGCCCTCTGGGGGATAGCCCGTCTTGCCCAGGCCGATCCCCGTCTGCTGGCCGGGTCTATCCCGTACCTCATGCCCCTTCTAAAAGGGTCTGATGCATCGGTGAGGGGCCTTTGCGCATGGGCCCTCGGGCTTCTGGGGGCAGGGGAGGCGTGTTCACGGATCCAGGGGCTCTTGGATGATCGCTCTGAGGTTGAGATCTACCGGGACCGGAGGCTCACGGTCGTCCCTGTGATGGATCTGGCAAAGGAGGCGCTGGCAAGGCTAAAAAAGGCTTGACCAATCCATTCATTTTTCCTAAATGAAAGACTTCGTTTTTGATACCACAATGTGGGTATTTTGATATCCATTTAAGAATCTCCGAGGAGGTAACAGATGAAACCGCTTGAGATCTCAAAGGGCATCTATTGTTTATGTGCGATTGACTGGAATATCAGAGACTTTCACGGGTATTCCACCTACGAAGGAACCACCTATAACGCCTACCTTGTCTTGGATGACAAGATTACGCTCATCGATACGGTCAAAAAGGACTTTACAGATGAGCTGATAGACGGGATCAGCCAGGTTATTGACCCCAGGAAGATCGATTACGTCATCAGCAATCATACGGAAATGGACCACTCGGGCGGTCTGCCAAGGGTGATGCACAAGATTGGTGAGGACAAGCCGCTTTACTGTTCAAAGGTGGGGCACAAGAATCTTTCAAGCCACTATACACAGGGATGGAACTACCGGCCCGTTGAAAATGGGGAGGAGTTGCGCCTTGGCAAAAAGACAATAACCTTCCTGGAGACCCGGATGCTCCACTGGCCCGACAGTATGGTCAGCTATTTAAAAGAGGACAAGATCCTGTTTTCAAGCGATGCCTTTGGTCAGCACTACGCAGGGTTAGAGCGGTTTGACGATGAGATCGGTGAAGCCATCATGCCCCATGCCCTAAAATATTTCGCCAATATCCTGCTACCCTACTCCCCCCTCATCCAAAAACTGGTGGATACGGTCACGGAGATGGGGCTCGAATTTAAGATGCTCTGCCCCGACCATGGCATCATATGGAGAAAGGACCCCGGTAAGATCATCACCAGCTACGTGGAATGGAGCCAGCAGAGACCCAGGCGAAAGGCCCTTGTGATCTACGATACCATGTGGCACAGCACCGAAATGATGGCCAAGGCCATGGTTGAATCGCTAGATCAGGAGGGTGTTGATGCCAAACCCATGCGCCTGAGGTCCTGGCACAGGAGCGATATCATCACCCAGGTGACGGATGCGGGGGCCATAATTATCGGATCTCCCACAATCAATAACGGGATCTTTCCCACTGTCAGCGATTTCCTCACCTATATGAAAGGGCTGAGGCCCAAAGACAAGGTGGGGGCTGCCTTTGGTTCCTATGGGTGGAGCGGAGAGGCGGTCAAATTGATCAATCGTGAACTGAAAGAGATGAAATTTGAACTGATTGATCCGGGAGTCAAGGTCCAGTATGTACCGGATCGGGAAGGGCTTGAGGCCTGCAGGGCACTGGGGAAGAAAATCGTCCAGGCACTCCCCGCCTAAATTGATACGAAAGGAAAAGGAAAACATGAGTCCATATAAGGTCGTTTTGCATGATGCCTACAAGGGTTATACCCTGGATCAAGACAAGCTCCTCACCCCGGAGGAGACGGTTCAGAGATTCCGGGACAAGTTGAAGGCCGTGGACCTGGATATCCTGGAAGAGACCATCAGGATTGATAACGGCCGTCTTGATATACCGGTCTATTTCAGCGTATGCGGCCGAGACGCTGAGGCGGTGATCGGAACCAAAAAACAGATGGGAAAGGGGGGAACCCCCCACCAGTCAGAGGCCAGCGCTGTCATGGAACTGGCCGAGAGATTCAGCTTTTTTAGCTTTTGCAAGGACCCGAAGAATTTCTTTTTGGAGAAATATCGAAACATCACAGAGAGGGCCATTTCCTTTGAGGCCATTGCCCGATCGGTCCATGACGATTCCGACGAAGTGGACATCGCCCGTGAGGTCTTCTCACGGCTTCCACTAAGATGGACATGGGCCTATAACATGACCCGGGAAGAGGAAGTCCTCATTCCATTTAACTGGTTTTTTACGATAAATGAATTCAATGGTCCGTCGGCAGGCAATTGTGTGGAGGAGGCGGTCAGCCAGGGGGTCTGCGAGATAGTGGAAAGGCATGTTTCATCCATTGTCAGCAGAAACAGGCTCAAGACCCCGGCCGTTGATCTCAATTCCATCACCGATCCCCTTGTCCTGGAGATGATTGGAAAATACCGAAACGCCGGCGTAGCGCTCTACGCCTCCGATTTTTCGCTCGATACAGGCATACCCAGCGTGGGAGTGCTTGCCTATGACCCCGTGACCTTTCCCCACAAGAGCGAAATCGTCTGGACCGCCGGAACAACGCCCGGCCCCCAGAAGGCCCTGAGCCGGGCGTTGACCGAGGTGGCTCAACTCGCCGGTGACTTTAATACCTGTTCCAACTATGTGGCAAGTGGTCTTCCCAAATTCACTGATCTTGAAGAGGCAGCATATGTCACCACCCCCGAAAGGATAATTGATATCAGCCGTTTGCCGGATCTTTCCAATGACAATATCCGGGTGGAGGTGGAGAACTGCATCTCGGCCCTATCTCGCATCAAGATGGAGGTGATCCTGGTTGATGTGATGCACCCCAAACTGGGGATCCCTGCGTTTTATACCATAATACCGGGGGCCCATTTCAGGGAAAGGGCCGCGGGAACCAGTGTTGGGATGTTTTCAGCCAAGCTGATCTCAGAGAGCAATGATCCCTGGTGGGCCATCCAGGAACTCAAGAAGATGGATCAGGTCATGCCCGGAAAGTATTTTGTTAAGTTTTTTCTGGGGGTTACCCATATCGCTATCCAAAAACCATCCATGGCCCTGAAATATCTGGAGGAGGCGCTTGACCTCGGCCCCAAAGAAGAGGATATTCCCAGTATCTATTCCTATATGGGGGTCTGCCTAAAGGACCTCGAGCAATACCGGGAGGCCATCAAGGCCCTGGAGAAGGGGCAGGGATATGACAGGGAAAGGACCGATATCTATAACCTCATGGGTTTCTGCCACTTTAAGCTAAAGGAGCACGAAGAGGCCATAGCGTGTTTCAGGGAGGTGCTCAAGCTCAATCCCAGCTCCGCCATTGACTATGCCAATATCGCCTCCAATTACCGGGATATGGGGGATAGGGAAAATGCCGTCCGTCACTATCGAATGGCCCTGGAATTGGACCCAACCATCGATTTTGCAAAGGAGAACCTGTGGCGGTTGGAACAGGCGGGCAATTTATAGGGGTGCCAGGAAAGCAGTGTCAGAATTCCCATTGTCTGGATTTCAGAAAACTGTAACATTTTAGTTTTGAAACCCGGGCAACGGGGATTCCGAACCCCCATTCCCCTGTCTCAGTTCCAATTTTGATGAAGGCTAAATTGATACAGAAGACTAAAGTGTTACAGACATTGGAAGAGAAGACGCGATCACAAACAGCCAAGAAAGCCACTGACAACAGGATCGAGAAATCTCTCCTGGCCGAGATTACCACCCTTTCGCCTAGTGAGATCCTGGACCGGATCCTTGGGCACGAAAACCCCAAAGAAATTGTCCGCCATATGCCCAGCGGGGACTTTTTCTGGCTTATCAAAAAGGTGGGTGAGGATGAATGTCTCCCTCTTCTTGAGCTGGCATCCGAAGATCAGTGGACCTATCTCCTGGACCTGGAGGTCTGGCGGAAAGACCGTCTGGACGTGGAGCACACCTCACTGTGGCTCAAACGGCTTGAGCAGGCACAGCCAGCGGGTCTTGTCAGGTGGCTGTTAAACCGGGGCCAGAGCCTTGCATTCTACTATCTGTTTAAGAATATTGAGCTGGTGATCAGGGAGCCGGACAGGGAATTTGATATTCCGGATGGTTTCTTCAGCCTTGATGGCGTCTTTTTTATAAAGGTGATTGATTCTCGTTACAGAGAAACCATCGAGAATATCCTCCGAGAGGTGGCCCACAAGGATTCCAACCGATACCAGGCCCTTGTCCTTGGGCTCGCCGGGGTCCTCCCCGCAGAGACCGAAGAAGAGATGTACCGGATGAGAAACGCCCGCCTTGCGGAACACGGTTTTCTCCCCTATGAGGAGGCCATATCGGTTTACGCCCCTCTCGACGTCGAGGCCATCAAAAAGGAAGATGCAAAAAAATCATCGGGTATCACCATTGATAAAGAAAGCTGGGCACTGGCACCCCTTTCTCCGCTTTATCACGCGGGTACCGACAACATCCTGGGAATTAGCCTGTCTGAAATCGCCGACCCCATGTTTCTGGACCGGTTGCGTCTTGAGTTTGCCGGTCTGTGCAACCAGGTCCTTTCGGCAGATGGTATATTGGCCCAGGATCTTGATGTCCTGGTAAAGACCTGCCGAAAGGCCGCCGGGTATCTCAATCTGGCCCTTGAGAGACTTTGCGGCAAGGATGTCTCTTCGGCCATCAAGTTGCTAAGAAGACATTCCCTCGTTTCTATCTTTCGGGTGGGCTTTGGCCTTGTCCTTAAGGTGAAATGGGAGGCAGAGCGCTGGATAAAGACCAGTTGGTTTGAAGCCCAGGGTCTTGATTACGATTTTTGGGGAGAGGAGTGGGCGGGAATGCTTTCTGCTATGCTGGAAAAACGCCCTCGCTTCTACACCGGCCCCAGCCCCGAAGGAGAAGAATTGAGGGACTTTCAATGGCTCTCGGATCTCGGGGATTGCGCAAAGGTCCTGCGGCGTCTGATGGTCCTGGATGCCCTTTTCGAACAGATAGCCGGACGATATCCAATGGAGGAAGATCTTGTCCAGTCAACTCGAGCGTCGTTCCATCCTCTTCTCTTCAATCTCTGGGCACGCAAATTGTTAAACCTTGAGCCTTCCCTTTCCGCGATCTCCCTGGCCAATGCCAGGGCCTTTTTTCGACAACTCAGATCCGATAGAAAGAGGCCCCCCTATCGAATAGATGGATTTGAGGACGCATTTGTCGAATTTTTCATGTCTTATGCCTCCGGTTCTGACCCGGAGGCGGCATCAATCCTCAAAGAGACCCTACTGCTGATCTGGCACGAGTTCCGCGACGAATACGAGTGGGTTCCCACCCGGGACCTGAACAGGCGGTACTCCAGATTTATTTCCATCGCTCCTTCTTGACTAACACTTTAGCCGTTTGAAAGCCGGACAATGGGGATTCCCTATCCCCATTCCCGTTTTTCCAAGTACAAATCTTGACGAACTCGCAAAAAGTCGTCACTCCGGTGAACCCTGTGCCGGACTCGATCCGGTAACCGGAGTCCAGGTATCTTCTAAGTGACTGAAAGAACTGGATTCCGGATCAAGTCCGGAATGACGGAAAAGCGGCATTGATGGGTTTTCACGAGACCATCAATCTCAAAAAGAACGTATCAATTAGCTTTTTTCAAGATCGACTCTTGGAGAGGGCAACGGAATCCCCGTTGCCCGGTTTCATAAAGCTAAAGAGTTACAAAAAAACTAAACTGATACCTTCTTGATAAATTCGTAACATTTCAAGAAGCAAGAGGAAAGCCACGGCAGGGAGTGCGCCTTTTCAAATAATCGATCGCCAGACAAAAATGGCCCAACACCCTTGACAATTCAAAAAACGTGTTTATCTTCTATCCGGTTTTTTTGATATTAGGCTAGTAATATCAGTAAGTTATATCTTTTGTTGTAAACCCGGTCTTAAAGTGCCCAGTCTCAAAGGAGGTGGGCACTGTCTGTTCATTTTTCAGAAAACCTATGAAAGGAGGTCTTGGAGGGATGAAAATACGGCCATTAAACGACAGGGTACTGGTTATCAGGATTGAGGAGGAAGAGAAGACCGCGGGCGGCATCATTATTCCGGACACAGCCAAAGAAAAACCGCAAGAAGGGAAAGTGATCGCTGTGGGCCCGGGAAAGGTAGATGAGAATGGAAAACGCATTCCCCTGGAGGTCAAGAAGAATGACCGTGTTCTTTTTAGCAAGTACGGGGGCAATGAAATTCAGATCGGCGGGGTAGAACACTTAATCTTACGAGAAGACGATATCTTGGGTATCGTTGAGTGATCAAATAGTTAGGAGGTCTATAATCATGGCAGGCAAAGAGATTCGATATGGCGAAAAGGCCAGAGAGAGCATGATGAAGGGGGTTGATACCCTGGCCGAAGCGGTGAAGGTGACCCTCGGACCAAAGGGACGTAATGTGCTTCTTGACAAATCATGGGGCTCTCCCAAATCCACAAAGGATGGTGTGACAGTCGCCAAGGAAATAGGGCTTGAAGACAAGTTTGAAAACATGGGAGCACAGATGGTCAAGGAAGTCGCTTCCAAGACATCTGACGTGGCAGGGGACGGCACGACTACCGCCACCCTGCTTGCCCAGGCCATATATCGGGAGGGCTCCAAGCTGGTGGCAGCGGGCGCCAATCCCATGGCCATCAAACGCGGTTTGGATAAGGCCGTGAATCTGGTTGTGGCCGAGCTGCAGAAGCTATCAAAACCCACCAAGGAAAAGAAAGAGATCGCCCAGGTCGGGACCATCTCTGCCAATAATGATACCGCCATCGGTGACGTCATCTCTGAGGCCATGGAAAAGGTTGGCAAAGAGGGGGTCATTACGGTGGAAGAGGCCAAGAGCATGGAGACATCTCTTGAGATCGTCGAAGGGATGCAGTTTGACCGGGGATACTTGAGCCCGTATTTTGTAACCAATCCAGAAAAGATGGAGGCACACCTGGAAGAGCCTTATATCCTTCTCCATGAAAAGAAGATCAGCAGCATGAAGGACCTGATTCCCATCCTGGAACAGATCGCAAAGATGTCAAAGCCCCTCCTGCTCATTGCCGAGGATGTCGAGGGTGAGGCCCTGGCAACACTGGTGGTCAACAAACTGCGGGGGACCTTGCAGTGTGTCGCCGTAAAGGCCCCCGGGTTTGGAGACAGGCGCAAGGCCATGCTGGAAGATATAGCGATCCTGACCGGTGGTCATGTCATCAGCGAAGACCTCGGCATAAAGCTGGAAAATGTCACATTGTCCGACCTTGGAACTGCCAAACGCATTTCCATTGACAAGGAAAACACGACCATCGTAGATGGCGGCGGAAGCAGGCAAGATCTGGAAGGCCGGGTCAAACAGATAAGGGTTCAGATTGATGAAACCACCAGCGACTATGACCGAGAAAAGCTTCAGGAACGTCTGGCAAAACTCATTGGTGGTGTGGCCGTAATCAATGTGGGTGCTGCCACCGAGGCGGAAATGAAGGAGAAAAAGGACCGGGTTGAGGACGCCCTGAATGCGACCCGTGCTGCCGTGGAAGAAGGTATTGTTCCGGGTGGTGGGGTCGCTTACATACGCGCCATGAAGGCCCTTGAAAAGGCCGAGGCCAAGGGCGAAGGTCAGATGGGAATCAATCTGGTAAAACGGGCGCTTGAGGAACCTGTGAGACAGATCGCCAACAATGCAGGTTTTGAGGGTTCGGTGGTCGTCCAGCGCGTGATTGAAGGCAAAGACGCCTTTGGGTTTAACGCCGAGACCGGCCAATACGAAGACCTGATTAAGGCCGGTGTTATCGATCCAACAAAGGTGACGCGGTTTGCGCTTCAGAATGCCGCATCAGTGGCCGGGCTCCTGTTGACAACCGAGGCCATGGTCGCTGAAAAACCGGAGAAGAAGAAACAGCGTGGCCCAGCCATGCCCCCGGAAGACATGTATTAAACCCTTTTTCACCAAGCCCACTGCCCGGGCAGGGCCTTTGCCCTGCCCGGGAACTATCCGACTCCTGTAACTTCTCAAAAACCAGGGGGGTTAATGGATTGTGGCGTGGCATGGGGTCTTTTTTTCTTCCACATGCCTCTAATAGGGGGCCCGGCAGTGCCGTCTCA
>CAZXCQ010000120.1:0-17877 GCA_964639275.1 uncultured Desulfobacteraceae bacterium
GGTCTCAGACAGGCTTGTCTGCCTCAGGCAGGGATACGCCCTTCAAAACGGAACCCCCATTCCCCTGTCCAAGTGTCAATATTGAAAAAGGCCAACCTGATACGAAATCACAGCTTTCCAAGAAATTTTCTTTCCGGGTCAAAAATCCTGATGAGCATCAGCTCCCTCAGGGATGGGAGGTTGACCCAGACCACGTTCCTGGCAACCTTTAGCTCCCACCCGCAATTGTCCTTTATATATCGCACTGTCTCCTCTTCACCCCGGCATTTGGGGTTTGGAAAAAGCCCGGTCAGCAAAAGCTCTTGACCCTCCTCCTTTTTTTCAAGGACCCCCATGGTGGATACAAGGGTCCTGACCCTCTTTCCCGGACTTGTGATATAGGGTACCTCTGCCACAAAGGTGCCGGGCCGCTGAATCGCCGTCACTACCACCTCGCGTGCCGAGCTTGCAATGTCATTCGCCCCGCCGGAGCCCACCATGTAGATCCCTTTTCCAGGGACCTTGGTGCTGTTGATATTGCCAAAGCGATCGATCTGGCCTGCACCCAGAGACCCGATGCAGCGGTTTCGGGCACCACCCGCAAAGATCCCCATCACGTGATGGAGATCGGTGAGCATCTTGCACGATGGAAAATTGCGGGTATTAAAGGTGGTGGGGTCCCCCGGCCTGGGGGCATAGCCAAACATCCCGGCCTCTGCCATGATATCCATGTCGGTGCCCGCCTCCCGGAGCTGATAATAGGCCATCCAACCCGCCAGGTTTGCCATCCCGGCCCCGCAGAGGATACTTCTATAGCCGCGCTCCTTGACCTTTTGCTGGAGCATCCTTGATCCCACCACGATCGCCATCTCGGCGCGAGTCGCTTCTTCGCTATCTGAAAAACTCCCCCTGAGATCCCGGAACTCCACCTCCCATGAGTCATCCTGGATCTTTCCCTTGAGATAGAGGAGTCTCTTCCGGCCCAATCGTTGGAGATACGCTTCGTGCTCAGGGGCACCCAGCACCCACTGATCTATCCAGGCCTTAAGGGTCTCTTCATCCTTGGCAGCCTCTTTGGCCTCTGAGATAAATTCATAGTCTTCTCCATAGCCCTCGAAATCCTCCAGTCCCCTCTGTGGATGCTTGCTTGGATGTCCTCCAAAAGGGACTTCAGAGACGGTCAGGACATACTGTCCGGGCAGTTTGACCAGATGCGAGTACCGCCGGATATACTCTGTGGATACGACCTTCTCAACCGTCACAATGGCCCCCAGCCGGCTGGCCATCGCGCCGTAGACATTTTCCACATTGGGAGCCAGAAAAATGGTGTTCCCGTAAGGATCGGCAACCGCGCCATGGAGAATGCTCACATCAGGGGCAAGTGCCTTGACCAGCCCGATCTTCTCGCCCGGCCGGAAAGGGTCTTCCATCTCCAGGAAGGAATCGCTGTTCTCCACGGCCATGCTGCTGCCCAGGATGGAATTCGTGGGCAAAAAGCCCACTCCCATGGCAGCGGCCTTGAGCCGCAGGGGAAGCGTCAGGATCGACCAGTTCTCAAATTCCACCGTCTTGTCGCGGTATGCGCGCTGAAAGGCCGCGTTGGGCCCGGGGGTGGGGTAGGAGTCACCGCAGTATGAGACGATCAGTTTCTTGGCCAGCCTGCCATAGAGAAATACCGCGGTTGGGTGGTTCATTCCCACGCCGATGAGGGTAAAGCCTGGCGACTTGCCCCAGAACTGCCGGGCAATCTCGTAGATGGTTGCTGTTGCCCATCTGACGCCCGCCTGGCCAAAGTGGATGGACATGCCCGGCTTGATATGCCTGGCCACGGCCTCCTTTAACCCGCAGAGCTTGTTCCTTCCTTCATTGGCCTTGATGGGGACCACCCTGTTTATGATTTCTTGATACCCCGCCATTGGCTAATCCCTTATAAAGATATGAACCGCGCAGGCCCCGGCCTCCAATCCAGGAATTGCCCCACCCATGGTATGCGTGAGTCCGACCCGTGGGGCCTTAACCTGACGTTTTCCGGCCTGTCGCCTCAGTTGTTGGACGATCTCGACCACCTGGGCAACGCCGGTCGCACCAAGGGGATGCCCTTTTGACAGGAGCCCGCCGCTCGGATTAACCGGGATCCTCCCGGTGATCTCGGTCTCACCCTCCTGGATCATCCGTCCCCCTTCGCCTCTGGGGCAAAAACCCAGATTTTCATAGTGGAGGATCTCGCCCACGCTAAAGGCATCATGACACTCGCACACATCGATCTCATCCGGTCCCACTGAGGCCATCTCGTATGCCATCGCTGCGGTCTCTCTGGTAAGGGGGGATTCGAGGATATTATCACCGCTCCGCACAAACTCGCCGGAACGTACCACCGACCCGGCCACCCGCACCGGCGGATTATCCGACCGCCTGGCCTCGCTGCGGCTGCAAACAATGGCCGCTGCGGCCCCGTCGCCGGTAGGGCAGCATTGAAGGAGGGTCAGGGGGTCAGCCACCATACGGGAGTTGAGGACCTGATCCAGCGTGACCGGTTCCTGATATTGGGCCAGGGGATTGAGGGAGGCATTTCTGTGGCTCTTGACAGAGACCATGGCAAGCTGCTCCCGGGTGGTGCAATATTCGTACATGTGCCGCATGGCCTTCATGGCATAATGGCCCGGCAAGACCCGGCCCTGTAACCCATCCAGATCTTCTGGGTTTGGAGGAAGCAAGCCACCCCCCACTTTCTCCATCCCCACGGCCAGGGCGAGGTCGTATAGACCGCTCGCAACCGAGAGATATGCCTGGCGAAAGGCGGTGGACCCACCGGCGCAGGCGTTTTCCACATTGACCACCTCGATGCCGCTAATCCCGGCCTGTCTTAAGGCCCGCTGACCCGCCACCCTGCCCTGATGGGAATGCCCAAAATAGGCGACCGGCAGTCTCCTGGGCCCGACCCCTGAATCCCTTATGGCCGACACGATCGCCTGTCTGCCAAGCTCATCGACCCATACATCCGGAAACTTGCCAAACCGCACCATTCCGATGCCGATGACAAATACGTCTCTCATCTAAACTCCGAAACCCCTCGACTCCCTTACTCACCCCTTCTCAACCGGCCTGAATAGATAGGAGATCACTTCGTTGCCCTCCCTGTCAAGGGCAATTGGCCCGAAGGTCAACTCCACCGGCCCATCAAACTGGATCTCGTCTGGATCTACCGTTGTCAGTTGAGCAAACAGGCGGACCCCTTCAGGAAGGTCCACCAGGGCCGTGGCATACGGGGGTTCAAACCCGGCCGGGGCCTGACGAACGATCGTATAGGTATAGAGCTTGCCCCTTTGACTCAAGGAGATCTCCTTCATCCCCACCCCTTCCTGGCACTCCGGGCAAATCCTCCTTTTTGGAAAAAAACTCCGGCCGCACCCCTCACACCGACTCCCGATAAGACGCGCAGAGCCATTATCCGGGAGTGGCCATGTGAAGAGCCCTTCCATGACCGGGACCCTCCCCTTCACCTTTCGATCTTCTTGATTCACTTCGGTTCTCCTGAAACGGCTTTTTATGCAATAGCCGAGATCCCCAGGACCTCCCTGCCGATGATCAATTTTTGAATCTCCGTTGTCCCGTCCGGGATCGTGTAGACCCGGGCGTCCCGGAAGTATCTCTCGACAGGGAACTCCTCGGACAGCCCATAGGCGCCATGGATCTCAATGGCCTTGGAGGTAACCCGCACGGCCACCTCAGTGGCATAGAGTTTTGCCATGGAGGCCTCCCGGGTGAACCTGCCCCCCTGGTCAATCCGGTCCAGTCCCTTGTAGGCAAGCAACCGGGCGGCCTCGGTCTCTGTCACCATCTCTGCGATCATCTCCTGGATGAGCTGGTACGATGCGATGGGTTTTCCGAACTGATCCCGCTCTCTGGCATAGGCTATGGACGAATCGATGGCTGCCTGGGCGATTCCCACCGCCGAAACCGCGGCCAGACACCGGGCGATCTGGATGTTCCTGAGCGCCCCTTTAAAGGCGCCTCCCTCCTCCCCTATGAGGGCCTCCTGTGGCACAAAACAATCTTCAAAGACGATCTCGGCGGTCGGAAAAGACCGAACCCCCATCTTTTTGATTTCCTTTGAGATAAAAGGGGACTCTCTCCTATCAACGATAAAGCGTGAAATCCCCCGGGGCCCCAGTTGCGGGTCAGTGGAGGCGTAAGTGATCACGATCTCCGCAATGGTCCCATTTGAGATCCACATCTTGGTCCCATTGATCCGATATCCCCCGTCACACCGCAAGGCCCTCGTCTTGATGGCCGCCACATCCGAGCCTGTATTGGGTTCGGTTATTCCTGAGCAACCCACGATCTCGCCCTTGAGTAAGGGGGAGAGGTATCTCTGCCTTTGCTCAGGGCTTCCAGCCCCATGGATGGTCCTTGCGCTACTGGCTGTGATGCCTGCCACGCCCCCGAGGGATGCATAGACCCTGCGAAGCTCCTCAATAAGAAGACCATAGGTCAGGAATGTCAGCCCGGCCCCTCCATCCTCTTCGGGAACGGTGCTCCCCAGATATCCAAAAGGGATCAACAGCGCCAGGAGTTCATGGGCCTTTCGCTTGCTGAGCGGCCCTTCCCGATCCAGGTCGGAGGCAACAGGGACTATCTCTTTTTCCAGAAATTTGCGGACGGTTTCTTTTAGCATCCGCTGTTCATCTGTGAGCTCAAAAATCATAAGAACCTATCCTCGCAGGGATGACGGAAAAATGGTATTTAACCCCTGGTATCAATTTAGCTTTCTGAAAATTGGCACTTGGAGAGGGGTATGGGGTTTCAAAAGGCTAATGTGTTACAACCCGTGAACTTTGGAACCTTGAACCTGAGAACCTATATAGCTATACCATACAGTACCCTCCGCTTACGCTGATCGTCTGACCGGTAATAAAATCTGCCCTTTCAGATGCCAGGAAAAGGACCATGTCTGCGATCTCTTCCGGCTGTGCGTACCTGCGCAAGGGATAGGCCTTTAGGATCTTTTTGAGCAGGGCGTCTGCCTTCTCCTTTCCCATCTCCTGCTCACGGGCCTTCCGTCTCTGGAGCGTGGTCTCGGTTTCCGTGGCCCCGGGTGAGACCACATTGATGGTTATTCCAAGGGGTCCCAACTCCTTTGCCAGGGCCTTTGAGTGGCCAATAATACCCGCCTTTGAGGCCGAATACACAGACATCCGCGGCTCCCCTGCCCTGCCCGCATCAGAGGCAATGGAGATGATCTTTCCCCTCTTTTGCTCCACCATATGTTCCACAACCGCCCGGTTGCAGTTGAGCGTTCCCATCAGACCCACCCCCAGGACACGATCCCAGTCTCCATGGGTCTGATCCAGAAAAAGTTTTCCCTGATCACCCAGACCGGCATTATTGACAAGCACGTGGAGACCGCCGAAACAATCCACGACCTCTTTTACCATGAGTGCCACCTCTTGGTAGCGCGTAATGTCAGCCGGACAGGCCATGGCCTCACCGCCCAGGTCTCTCGCCTCCCGGGCCACGGCCTCGGCCCGATCAACGAGGAGGTCATTTACCCCCACACAGGCCCCCTCCCGTGCAAACCCCAGGACGATTGCCCGGCCGATCCCGCGGCCCCCGCCCGTAACCAGCACTGATTTTCCCTTCAACCCCAGTTCCATTTCAATCTCCTCGAGATTTACGACTGCCGTTTGAATTTGTGATTTCGTAACACTTTAGCATTTTGAAACCCCGGCAATGGGGATTCCGAACCCCCATTCCCCTGTCCAAGTGTTAATTTTGAAAAAGGCTAAAGTGTTACGTGATTTCCCAATCGCCAATCAACAATCGAAAATCCCCCATCACCAATTTTACCCCGTTAAATTCATGGCAATGACGAGCGTAGCGGATTTAATGGGGTGTCGCTCGTCACTCCGCTCAGCATTCTGCATTCCACACTCCTACGGGATCCATCTGTCGAGCGAAGAGAGCGGTAGCGGGGTCATCGCCCACAGAAATTTGAGATCCCCTTTGCCGGAGTTATACCAGCGGTGGGGCCTCTCAGAATTGAAATGGATGCTGTCGCCTTCGGTGAGTATATACGGCTCCTCATCGACAACAAAAGACATCTCACCATTCAGAACCAGAAAAAGCTCCTCCCCTTTATGGGCATCCGATCGCAGACCGCTCCTGGCCTCAGGTCCAAAGGTAAAGATGCAGGCCTCCATCTGCCCGCCATCCAGGCACATTGCCAGGACCTCCATCTTTGAACCCGAAGGGCTGGTAAGCACCCGCCGGTAGTCCTTTCTAACCAGCTCCAGCCGTTCCTTAAAATGAAAATACCCATTCTCTTCCTGGGTAAAAAAGCCTATCCCTTTATTCAAGGCCCGCGCAATCTTCATCAGGACGGTGATACTGGGAATCATCTCCTTCTTTTCTATCTTATGAATCGCTGCCGGGGAGACACCCGCCCTCCGAGCCAGCTCATTCAGTGTCTGACCCGCCTCCTTACGGCACATCCGGATCTTATCGCCGATGCTATCCACTATGGTTTCAACACTAAAATCCTTCATCTCCATATTTTTCCTATCCTATTATTAATTCTCAAAATCTATTTAATATGTGAAACCCTGTCAAGGGAAATTTATGCTCCCTGATGTATAGTGTTTAGCCTTTTGAAACCAGGGGTATGGGGGTTTGCGCTTCAGCGGGAATGAAAGGGAAGCACCCATTTTTCCCTTGACATCCGTATTTTTTTGGCTGTACGTTGTTTACTATTATAAATGATTCTTCTTTCGGGTGACATGCCTTCACGACAATACTATTACCCTTAGAGTTTAGACTTTGCATCTAATAACCAACAATCGCCAATCAACAATCATAAATCCTTCAGGAGGAAACCGGATGAAGAGGCTCGAAAATAAGGTTGCTTTTCTTACGGCTGCGGCCGGTGCTGGGATCGGTCAGGCCACGGCGCGCAAATTTGCCAGAGAGGGCGCAAAGATAATCGTGACCGATGCCCATCCCAAGCGACCCTTTTCCGTTGCATCGGAGATTGAGAAGGAATTTGGTGTGGAAACCCTTGGAATCCAGTGCGATGTAAACAGTCGTGAGCAGGTCGAAGGGGCCATCCAGGCGGGGCTGGAGAGATTTGAGCGTATCGACATCCTCTTTAACAACGCCGGTATCAATCGTCTCTCCCCCGTGATTGATATGACCGATGAGACCTGGGACCTGGTCATCAACACCTGTCTTCGGGGGACCTTTTACGTTTGCAGGGCGGTCCTCCCGACCATGATCAAACACGATTTTGGTCGTATCGTCAATGTCGCCTCAGTGGCCGGGTTTATGGGGCTCCAGGACGGTCAGGCCCACTATTCTGCCGCAAAGGCCGGGATCATGGCCTTTACGCGTTGTCTGTCTCTGGAAGTTGCCCCCCACCATATCACCGCAAACACCATTGCCCCCGGCTTTATCTACAACGAGTTCCTGGCCCGGATTTACCCCGAAGAGGAGATCAGGCGGATGAACGAAAACATCCCCTACCCCCGGAAGGGAACGCCAGAAGATATCGCCAATATCGCCTTGTTTTTGTGCTCTGGAGAAGGGGAGTACGTGACGGGCCAGACGATCTGTGCAACGGGTGGCAGCTTTATGCGGTGATGCCCAAGCTAGTCCAGCAGCACAAGACCATATCGATTCTGGATATCATTTTGATTCTGAAGGACGTCGCACGGCAGCCCCAGGTTCCTTGCTGTCTGATATACGTTGATGCCAAAACTCTGATCGCAAGGCCTCACCTTTTCCGGTGTCGGGCAAGAATGCCCCTGCCCGGCTACACAGACCTTACAGAGATTACAGGTTCGAATCGCAAAGGCAAAATAGCAGCCATCAAGAAAGGCTCTTCTCTCGATTTCAAGGACTGCCATACTCAACTGTCTCGCATCGTGCGACCGGACGAATAGGATATCGTTATATCCTTTTACCATTTCAACACGTTCTTGATAGGTCGTATCTCTGGTATGGCATCTGATGCTGTTGTCAAAGAAATCCTCGCAGCCCCATCGACATTTCAGGATAGCCCTGATATCAAAGCAAATGTCCTTTGGTGAAATGAGCATGGCATCGACCATCTGAAGTAACCTTGCCAAATCAACGTATTTTTGGAAATTTGACATCTCTCCCCTTCCTTTCGAGCCCCGGGCCTTGACCGGCTGGCAACGGGCGCCAGCAAAATTGTCAATCGGAATTCAAGACATCATTGGGGTAATGATACTATTTTTGTGCCTTTCGTCAATCAGTAAAGAATCCACGCCCTCTGATCCTCAAGATCTGTGGGCCGGAGGCCCAGAAGCCATGGCTTTGGTTTGTCGTCCTGCCATAGACAATTGGAGAACGGTCAGTCTTCAAATGTCCATAGTCCCCGTCCGGGAATAACTTGCCAGACTCATGACCGCTGTGTTATTGTGTGGATGTGATTCCCACAAAATTGAGGCGCCAACCAAATCAAAGGAGGTCATGTTGTGAAAAACAAAAAGCTCGTGATGATCCCGGGGCCGACTCCAACGGCAGCGGACATACAGATCCAGATGGCAAGAGAAACTGCATCCTTTAAGGACCCGGAATTTGTCAATGATTTCAACGAAGTCGTACTCGATCTAAAGACCATGCTCCGTACGAAAGGCGAGTGTATCGTTATTGCCGGGACCGGAACCCTGGCCATGGAAACGGCGATCGCCAATACCACCAAACGGGGCGACCACGTCCTAATCGTGTCCCATGGATTCTTTGGCGATCGATTTATCGACATGTGTCAGAGAAGAGGATTGATGGTCGATGTCCTGTCGAGTGAATGGGGCAGGACCGTGCCCGTAGGAGATATTGAAAAGAGACTCAGAGAAAAGGATTATCAGGTCCTCACGGTTACCCATGTGGACACCTCTACCGGGACCTGTGCATCTGTGGAGGCCATTGGCAGCGTGGCCAGTAGGTTTAAAGATACGTTATTCATACTGGATGGTGTCTGCGCGACGGCCGCCGAACCCGAGTATGTGGATGATATGGGTATCGATGTCTTGTTAACAGGCTCCCAGAAGGCGTTTGGGGTGGCTCCGGGCCTGGCCATACTATGGGCCGGCCCAAGGGCACTTGAACGAAGAAAGTCCCTGGGGACAATTCCGGATGCCTATGTTGATTTTGAAAAGTGGATTCCCGTTATGCACGACCCCATGAAGTACTGGGGGACCCCACCGGTAAACCTTATCTGGGCATTAAAGGAATCTGTAAATCTCATCAAACAAGAAGGGATCGAAAACCGTTATGTCCGGCATCGCAAGGATGCTAACGCTATTCAGGCGGCATTAGAGGCACTTGGTTTTAAAATTCTGGCCGAACCAGATGCCAGGGCCGCGACCCTCTCTGTGGTGCTCTATCCCGATGGGATAGATGATGGGGAATTTCGAAATGTCTTGACTGAAGAAGGCGTTGTTGTTGCTGCCGGATTGGGTGAATATGCCGGCAAATCATTTAGGCTGGGACATATGGGAAATATAGATAAACATACTGTCGTCTCGACCCTGGCCGGCATTGAAAGGGCACTTCACCGGGTCGGATACAAGGTGGAGTTTGGCAAGGCCGTTGGCGTATATACGGAGATAATTTATTGCTCTCCGTAATAAGGGCTTTAATACCCCTTGTGTGACGGGATAATGGGGAATGGATCAACATGAAAATCCTGGCACTAAATGCGACGTATCGTCCCAACAAGACGACCACCCGGCTGACCCAAGAGGCCCTCAAAGGAGCCGCTTCTGTTGGGGCAGATACCGAAATGGTGATGCTTCGCGAGTGCAAGATCCAATACTGCACAAACTGTCTCAAATGCTATAAGGATCTGAACTCCGAGATTGCCCCTTGCTCCCTGAGCGATGATATGGATGAAGTCCTCGAGAAGGTCCGCGATGCGGATGGCATTATCTTTGCCTCACCAGTTCATAACGGATTCGTCACAGGGCTGATGACGGTCTTCTTTGAGCGTATGGCGTGGAGGGTTGCTCGTCCCGGAGGGACTTTCCTCGGTGTCACGATGGGTATTCGATCTAGATTGACCTCCAAAACCCGAGCCCTGGCCGCGATCTCCAGCGCAGGGGGTATGCCCGCCAGAATGAGAAAGTACTGTGATGACGGAACCCCATGGATAAAGGGCAATGCCCCACTCCTGCTCCATGGGGAATGGATCGGCGACATCTATGCTGGAGCCGTCCTGACAAAGCTGCCACAGACAGATGAAGAGTGGAGCACACTATACTCCCTGAGAAAACTCTCTCAAGAGCAACTCCAGGCAGCCTCAGATCTTGGGGTGAAGATGGCGGAGGCTATCAAGAATAATGGCCTGCGACCAGTTACCATTGAAAATATCGTGGGCCCGGTATCACGGGGCATTGTAAAACTCATCAGTCGTTTCAGTCGGCCTTATCAAACGATCGTAACGTAAGTTCTCAATATGTTCGGGTAGATTATGGGGCATCGCAAATTTGTGTGGGTGCCCACAACATGTTGTGGAGTCAGATTGACACGGTGAGTAGTATTTGCGTTCCTTTAGACCGTCGAATCCATTCAGCCATGAGACCGATTGTTAGCCGTCTCATAGTAATTTTATTATTCGTCATGCCGGACTTGATCCGGCATCCAGAAAGACTCCCTGGATTCCTCGCAAGACGTATTCCCCGAACCGTCAAACTCTGGGAGTCCCACCTGCGAAGCGGGAGGGTTTACACCGATTAATTACGAGGAGGCCGTGATGAATGATGAAAAATACGAAAGGGCAAGAAAAAGGGTCAAAGACATAAAAGACTTCTATCGAGATTTGATTTCATATGCTGCCATAAATCTCATGCTTATCATTATAAATCTTGTCACGAGCCCCCGAAACCTGTGGTTTTACTGGGTAACTATCTTCTGGGGGATTGCGGTTTTGCTTCATGCCATAAAGGTCTTTGTCCTCAAAGGAAGATTCCTGGGTGAGGAGTGGGAAGAAAAAAAAGTAAGAGAAATCATGGAAAAGGAGGAGAGACCCTGATCTGAGCGGGGCGGCTACGCCTTTCCAAAGGCCTTTAGAAACAACCACAATGCTATTATTGCGGTGGCCCCATGAAAGGCCACACCTCCCCAAAAACCTGCTTTTCCGAGGTCGCTCTTACCAACGGCCAGCTCCCAGATACTGCCAATGATGCAGCCTGCAGAGGCCAGCCACACGATCACCGCGCCTATCAACCACCACCAGCTCATTAGGATCTCCCTTTCCTAACCCTGCTGTTTATTCGGCCGGGCCTTGACCAACAACAGTCCGGCGACAACAGCGGTTACAAAGTGAAAGGCAACCGGGCCCCAAAAACCTCCTGCCAACATCCCGTAATCTCCTCGAATAACCTCCAGGACAGTGGAGCCGATGCATAAGACGGAGACTGCAAACAAGATTACGGAAACGATCAAGTAAAGCTTTTTCATTCTTTCCTCCCTGTGCGAATTGGAAAAAGACTAAACTGATACCAGCGATCGATGTTCAGGAAATCGTGGTACCCTTGAATGGTTTTCCCTCCAGGAGTCTTTGAAGATTCTGGATATCTCTTCCGATGATGACCACTTCCACCCCCACCCGCTCCGCCTCCTTTGAGGCGATGGGATCAAAGGGCGTGTTGAGCCCCGGATCCCATTTATCCCCTACGAGTCTTCTAAACTCCGGCCAGGTCATATCTGTAAATCTTCTGGCGGTGGGGTCCTTTTTGGGGTCCGCGCTGTAGACATAATCGATGTTCGACATATTGATTACCCGGGTTGCTCCAAACCTCTCGGCAATCTGAACCGCCCGCAGATCCGTCGAGCTTCCTGGTTCAAAACCCGCACCAATGATGATCCGTTTCCGGGTATCGATTTTGTCATTGGGGTCATGGATTACCCTTTTATACGCCGCTTTCCCAAAAGCGGACCGGACCACCTCAGCATTCATCCGGGTCGCCCCGATGCCGATCCAGTCAAGATCCTCCTTTGATATCTCTGCCACCGTCTTTGCAGCGTTTTGATAGTCCCTGCAGATCTTGCCGCCACCGCAAATAATGATGGCACGAATCTCCTTCAGGCTGAGAATAAGTTCTCTAAATTCTTTCAAAAAAGCAATATCCAGCTTTTCCGGGACAATGATTGATCCCCCCAATGATAGGACAACAGCCTCTAGTTCCATACGAATTCCCCATCCGTCTTCCTGGGCTAGACCTCTGAGAAAAGTATCCAGCCGGACACTCCTCTCTCAACGGACCAAAAAGATAGGTAAGGGTTCACAGGTTCCAGGTTCAACGTTCAAGGTTAAGAACAGGGACGCAATTAAGGCCCGGAATGTCTTCTGGGTTCGCAAGAATGGCGTCTTATGGGCCGTCAATTCCCCGATGTGAGATGATGAATTCGGGCGCTTCTCATATTGATGCGCCCAAGAAATCGAATCCGAGGGCAAAATTGCAACCTTGAACCCGTGAACCTTTGAACCCGTGAACGATTACGAAGATAGAATGTATGGCCGGAGGGTGTCAAGGAGACATGAAAACTTGGCTTGCCAATCCATACCATCCTCTGATAAACCACCCCAAAAAAAGAAAAGGAGACCCCATGAACAGCGCCGAGACCATTCTCTTAGGAATTATTCAGGGCCTGACCGAGTTCCTGCCTGTCAGCAGCTCAGGGCATTTGGTGCTCTTTCAGAACCTTCTCGGCATCCGCGAACCGGTGCTCCTTCTGGATATTTCCCTTCACATGGGAACGCTTTTGGCCGTATGCCTCTATTTCCGCTCCGATCTAAAAAAAATGGGGACGGCCCTATTACGGTTTGATCTCAAAAGCCCTGATTCGGGACTCTTCTTTTGGGTGCTGGTGGGCTCGGTCCCCACGGCTATTATCGGAGTGGTGTTTCGGCCCGCCCTCGAAAGGGTCTTTGGATCTTTGACCATGGTCGGCGTTATGCTCATTCTCAGTGGATTCGTTGTTGGCTGCTCTCGCCTTATACCAAAAGGCTATGGGGACCGCATGCAGGTTGGCCCTCTGACGGCCCTGGCTGTGGGCACGGCCCAGGGCCTGGCCATCCTGCCCGGGATCTCTCGATCAGGCGCCACCATTGTATGCGGGCTCGTGTGTCGTCTAGACAGGGAACTGGCGGCCCGGTTCTCCTTTCTTCTATCCATACCCGCGATTACAGGGGCCCTCCTTATTCATCTAAGACAGGGGACCCTGGAAAAAGTGGGGCTCGCCCCCCTATTTTTGGGATTTGCCACATCGTCCCTTGTGGGGGTCCTGGCGCTCAAATTCCTGATGAGATTGGTCAAGAAGGGGCATCTCTTCTATTTTGCCCCTTACTGCTGGGCACTGGGTTTGGTGATCATTTTGATTTAGGACCGGAGACTGGCACACATAAACGGCTATGTCCCGACCTTGAAGCGCGAGACCTCATCCTGTAGACCCATGGCCGCCTCGTTGAGGTATTCTGCGGTGAGCTTGAATTCCCGCAGGGACTCGACCGTGTTCTGGGTGACCATGTTCAATTGCTCCATGGTCTCACTGATCTGGCTGGCATTCCGGGACTGGGCCTCCATACCTTCGTTAACCGCCTCGAACCGGGAGGTCAGGGTACGGACTCTCTCCATGATCCCGTCGAGTTGTTTGCCAATTCTGTTAATTTCATCGACCGCAGAACTTACTTCCTGAGAAAATCTTTCCATTTCAGTGGCCCCCGCCGAAACAGATGCCCCCATCCGGTTCACCATATCTTCAATATCCAGCACGGCCACCGAGGTCTGATCCGCCAATCTTCGAATCTCCCGCGCCACAACCGAGAACCCGACACCGTACTCACCGGCCTTCTCGGCCTCGATCGCCGCATTCAGAGAGAGGAGGTTTGTCTGATCTGCCACCTTGGTAATCGTCAGCACAATAGAGCCGATGCTCAATGCGTTTTCTTTGATCCCCTCAAGTTTTGCGGAAACAGACTCCGTCCCTTTTAGCACCCCCTGCATGGACCTCTCCATGCCGGCAAGCCCCGTCTGGCCCGACTCTGCCAGGGCCGCGGTTTCAGACGCCGCCGCCGCCACCTCATTCATGGTCCCAGCCAGGGTATCCGCGGTGGAGGAAATCTGCTTTGAGGACACACTCACCTCACTGGTCGCTGCCGCCTGCTCGCTTATGGTAGCCTCAAGATGCCTTGATGAGGCGGCTATCTCATTTGACGAAGAGGTTACCTGGTGGCCCGATCGCTGGACCTGTCCAAGGAGCGAATTGAGCTTTTTGCTCATCTCATGAAATGCAGCCAACAACCGCCCGGTCTCGTCCTTGCCCGAACCTGCCCTGCTCTCTATCAGGGACAGGGATCCGGATGCACTGACCAGGTCACCCTCTGCGATCTCCTGGGCAACATCGGTCAATCTTCTGATCGGATTGCATATGCGCCTCACCATAAAGACGGCAATCAGCAGAAACAGGATAACCTGCACCGAAATGACAACAATTGATGTATACATATTGGCGCGATTGAGTTTGTTGATGCGTGCGAAAAGCTCCTTATGAGGCGACAAGATACCCACGGCAACCCCGGTCCGGGTGACCGTGTAAAAAAGCGAAAAACTCTCCCCGTTCAAATCCAGCAAGTCTGCGGCAACCTTTCCGGACTTTGGATTCTTAAGCCTTTCGACCTTTTCCCACCAGTTGAGATCGCTTATTTTTTTTAACACCATTGACGGGTTGGCCGGATACGCGATCAAGAGATCGCTTGACACATCAACAGCAAATGGGAGTGAGTTTGGCGTGACAGTCATCCTGGCCACCATCCCCTTCAGGTCTTCCAGGCTGAAATCAACGGTGGACATACCGATCAACCTGCCCGCCTGGTCATACATCAAACCGTCCACCGTGATCATGAGGGCCTCGGTGGCCGCCTCGTCAAAATATGGGTCCGTCCAGTAGACCCTGAGGGGTCTTTTTTCTGATCTATCCCATGTTTCCGGGATCCCCAGCAGGTACCAGCCCTTGTTGTGGTAGTCATAGGTGGGCGTATTCAGATCCCACGTGAAAAGGACCTCATCACCCTGGCGGTAAACATACGGTCCATAATACCTCTTATCCTCAAAAAGGACATAAGGCTCATACCACAGACCACCGCCGATCGCCTCGGGTAATTTCTTGAAATTATTGATTAGATACTGCTTTATCTGCTCGGTGATATCCGCCTTTGTTGTCTTGTGGATTGCAAAAAAGGCCTCCCCTGCCGTTGCAAGGTCATGGGCGTTTCTTTCCATAAGGAGCATTGTCGATTCGATTCTCTGGGCATTTTTTCCGATCAGTGCCTTTATATGGTCTTGGCTTTCGATCCGCAGATTGTCTCCGATGACTCTTGCGTTATAGATCAATACAATACACCCCAGGAGCGAACAGAGCGTAATGATTCCGACCATAAAGAGCATATTCTGTTTCAGAGTGATATTCATGTCTCGACCTCTGTGGTTTGGAGAAAAGGTAACACCTTGTTGGGTTACTTCCCCAGCTTCTCTTTCATTAACTCCTCACGCTTTTCGCTGATCTCCTTGATCTGTTTGTAGGCGAGATAGTACTTAAAAATGTTGCTCACGTACTGGACGGTCTCGCCTCCAATGTCCCTGGCCGCTGCCACCTCCACATTGCGAAACCACTTGTTCGGGTCCAGGCCCATCTCTCTGGCAGTGTGGCGCAACTCCGCCACCCGGGCCGGCCCGGCGTTATAAGCGGCAAAGGTGAACAGGACCTTATTGATCTCATTCATGGGGTCGTCTTTGTAGTACTTGTTATACAAAAAGTGCAGGTACTTGATCCCGGCGTGAATATTATTGTCAATTTGGTCGATATCCGTGATGTTGATGGGGTCGCCGGCCGCCGTGCTGGGCAGGATCTGCATCACCCCCACTGCCCCGTCCGGGCTGCGTTTGTTCTGATCGAGACGCGACTCCTGGTAACCCAGGGCGGTAACCATCAGATAGTCGAACCCGTAACGGCCCGCATACTTTTTGAAAAAGGCAATGGTCTGGTTGAACCGTTTGATGTCCTCGGGGCTCAGTGCATTGCGGGCCCACTTGGTTTCCAGGTAGTAGCGCTTGCTTATTATGTTCCCCAGGAGGGTACCGATCTTGATCTGCTTTACAAACTGGTCAAGGATATCTTTTAACTGGGGGCTGTTTTTGCGGATCGCCCAGGCAATCTTGTCGCCAGTCCTGAGCACCACGTCGGAGTGCACCTTGATGTCCTTAAATATCCGGGACCAGAAGTTGGCCAGGTAGTTGTCGGCCACCGTGATCCGGACCAGATCCGCGTTGACCATCTCAAGGATGTCTTCGGTCTCCAGGTCCTCGTTGGCCTCCTCGATCTTCACCGGGGCCCTTCCGGCCTTGGCGAGCGCTTTATTAAGCGTGGTCAGGCTCTCAAAGTAATTGGAGGACCTGCGCACATAAACGGTCTTCCCGGAAAGGTCCTCCAGGCTGTTGATGGGTGGCGCACTGCGGCTGGTCACCAACAGTTCCTCGGCCTTGGTGTAGTAGGGTGTGGCAAAGTCCACCTCTCCAAGGCGGTGTGGGGTGATCGTCAGGTTTGCCGCGGCGATGTCCCCCAGACCCTTGACAAGATAGGGGAGCAGTTCGTCCCGCGAGACCGGAACATACACGATGTGGACCTTCAGGTACTTTTTGGTGATGCCCTTTTTCCTCAGTTTCTTGTTGAGGAACTTGTCAAACTGTTGGAAGATCTCACAAACAAAGCCTCGCCTTGTGCCCCTGTCCAGAAAAAAATTGGTCTTGCTATAGGTGACCAGCACCCTGATAAACCGGCGTTTGATCATCCCGTCCAGGTCGCCCTTCCAGGGCTCCTGGATCTTTTCAATGATCGCATCGCACAAGTCCTCCCGGGCACTGGCTTCTTGCGGCATACCCAAAAAAGCCACCACCGCAGCCAGCAGCACCAAGGCGAGAGACAGGTTTGCTTTGGTTCGTAGACAATCCATGTCAGAGACGTCTCCATGAGAAATGCCGGGGGATAAAAATCACCCTGGTTTCAGATATGTTGCAGTATAATAGGCGCTTTCCTTGTGTGTCAATAATCGCGTTCCTCCCTTGGACGCAGCGTGGGCCAGCCGCGGATGTCCACACATCACATAAATTCAGAAAGAAGTCAGGGGTTTGAAACCCGGTAAATGGGAATCCACAAACTGCCGATAAAGAAGCATTCACACCTATTTATTGACGACATACATTTTGCATTGATTTTATACAATTTCCATGCTATGAGGTGAATTAATACAAATATTAATACAGTGAGGATCTGCTATGGCTGAGATTATGACCACCCAGGAACTGGCAAAATATTTGAGGTTACATGAGATAACGATCTGCAAATACGCTGCCAAAGGTGAGATCCCTGCAATCCGGGTGGGCGGGGTTTGGCGTTTTGACAAGGAGGCTATTGATAAATGGATCAGCGGGGCCCAAAACAGGCCTAAAAGAGTCAAGAAACCAAAGGCAAAAGTTGTACCAAAGGCTGCAAAGAAAAAGGCGCCCAAAAAGAAAAAGGGCTGAATTGGTCCCGGTCCACTATTCTCGATTCACAAGTCTGGATGTCAATTCTGCGAAGTTGTTTCTGCGCAAGCCCTGAGAAAAAGAAAAATGGTAACAGCCTTTTGAAAACAGGGGTATAAGGGTTCCGTTTTTCGGGTGTATAACTCGCCCGTAAAAGAGCGTAAAGAAATCACGCGCCATAGGAAGAAATAGGGGGCAGAACTGCCAGAAAAGTCTTATGGTTTTTGGCAACCTCGATCTCCGTGATTGTAACCGTTCACGGGTTCAAAGGTTCAGGGGTTCAAGGTTGCATTCTTTTCCC
>CAZXCQ010000121.1:0-17801 GCA_964639275.1 uncultured Desulfobacteraceae bacterium
AGAAGAGAAGACCGGTTGGCAAGAAAAAACTAACAATGATTAGGTGACACTACCCTTTTTTGAGCTCAAACATAAAATCTTCAGGGAAACGCGTTATGTTTCTCCGCACTGCTTGCTTTAGTACTTTCGTTTTGACTCCATAGAGCTCAGCAAGATCTCTATCAAGCATAACCCTTGTATCCCGGATAACGTAAATCTTACTAGCGATCCTTTCCATTGGCACATTATCTGGCATCTTCAAGCTCCCGTCTTGCAGTAAGTAACCAACTCAATAGTTTCTATCCCAATTTGCGGGCAAGGTCAAAACCGAATCTGTAGGCATTTTTTTTTATTTTCCTCTAGGCGGCGATGGCCGTGTTGATTTGGTGAATGATTTCTTCAAGTTCCCCGCCAAATACGTTGTTTAATTTGCCCCACGACAACCCTTCGCGGGTAAAGATGGGCAGGTAATCGACGTCATCCTTTTCCATGAGCAGGTTTTGGGTGAGGTGTCTTCTGATGAGTTCAAGCCACTTTTCCTGCTCTTTATTGAAGGCCCGGCCCGATTTGACCTTCATCATGGCCTTGTTGACCCGCTGCTCTAGCGTGAGCAACTCGCTCCCCGTGACCGCATGCCGTATGATGGAAATAATGTCTGCCAGTTCCTTGTTGTAGGCGCGGCGGAGGTTTTTCTCGGTGAATTTGTCCACCAGGGAGTCGGGATTTGTGGCCAAGGCCTGCCGAAGGGCCTTCAGCTGTCCGGTATCGAAATCCTGAGACCGGTTCAGGAGGATTTCCAATGCCTCGATCTGTTCGGGATTCTCTCTGACAAATTCCTCAAACTCCTGAAGGTAGTCCTGCGGCCCAAGCTCTCTCCCATCCTTGGCCCTGAAGATAATTTTGGAGACCACATAGTCTTCTGCCCCATTGGCCCGGATAAATTTCTTTTTAGGCCGAGGATAGTTTTCACATAGATCCAGGAAGGCCTCGCTCTGCAAGATCCCAATGGTCTGCTCCCACTGCCCTTCAAGCCTAAGGTGCAATGCCTGGGCAAACTCCGCCAGGTCACAGCCCAAGATATAGTTGAAGTGGTTTCTGCCCTCCTGGGTGGTATTCTTGGATATCCTGTGGAGCCTCTTGGACAGGACCCGTATATTATATTCCCGGTCCTCATTATCGGCGATGGCCTGGACGATTTCACGGATGGTCCTGGTTGACTTTATTGGGGCCTCGGCCGTAATGCCCGTGATCCTCCTGAAGTATTCCAGAAGGGTGCCGTCGAAGCAGTCAAAGACCGTAAAATGGCTCTTGTGGATCTCCGGACAGCGCCGTGTGCCCCGCCCCATCATCTGTTCAAATAGGATTCTGGATTTCACGGGCCGCAGGAAGACGATGTTTTCTATCCTGGGGACATCCACCCCTGTTGAGAGCATATCGACAGTGACCACAATGTCAGGATTTGGCCTGTTTCTGAACTCGCGGATCTTCTGGAGCGGCCTATCCACTGACGGGCTGCCCGTGATCTTCTGAACAAAATCCTCGCCCCGGCGGAATTCCTCTCTCAAGATGGCGACCAGATGATCGCAATGGGATATGTGAGATATGTCGTTCTGGGCAAATATAAGGGTCTTTGGGAATCGGCCCAATTGCTCTTCCTGGTCCAGGAGGTACCTCTTGACCTCCTGCACGACCTTTCTGTTCCTGTCCGGGGCCGACCAGTCAATCTCCGTTGTCGGCGCAGGCAGCTCCCTCTCGTCTTCCAGGATGTCGAAGCTGAGCTGACCGGTATGCGTATCGATGAGGCCGACCTCCTCACCCTCTTTGAGAAAGACGCCTTTCAGGGTAATATCGGATTGGATGGCAATGGCATCATAATCCACAAGGAAGCCCTCACGGACCGCCCGCTCATAGTCATAGCGAAAGACGATGTGCTTGAAAAAGCCTGTGGTATGGGCTGCGGGTGTGGCGGTAAGTCCGATTTTGATCCCATCAAAGTGCATCAGCACCTCACGCCACTTGCTCTCTTCCTGGGCCGTGTAGCCGCGATGGCACTCATCTGCAATGATCACATCAAAGGTATGGAGGGGGATATCCAGTTTGGGGGCGTCGGCATCATCGTCCTGATCTCCGGATGCCGACTTAAACATCCCTTCGTATCCGAACAGATTAATCCGCATGCGTTGAATGGTGGAGACATACACAAAGGCATCTCTGCTGCTGGGGTCCGTGAGGTACTCCGATGGCATCTGTTTGAAATCAAACCGGGTATTCTCATCCAGGTCTTCTTTCTGGATCTTTTGGCTGTAAACCTCATAAATCTGATCAAACTTCAGGCCCGGCTCTGCCTCAAAGCTTGCCATGGTGGCGACCGCCTGAGCGGCCAACGCCCTTCGATCCACAAGAAAGAGAATGCGTTTTGCCAGGCCGGACTTCATCAACCGGTAGATGAGATTGACAATGGTAAAGGTCTTTCCTGTCCCCGTGGCCATGGCCACGAGCATGTGCCGGTGGCCATCCAAAAGGGCCTTTTCCATGGCCTGGACGGCTTCAATCTGAAAAGGCCAGAGACTGCTATCGTCCACCTTATTTTCTAAGAGCCACTTTTCGGCTTCAGAGTCGTTCTTTTCTAACAGCTCTTTGAGTGCCTTTGGGCCATGGAACGTACTCACCTGTCGTGAAAGATTGAGCGGATCTCTCAGGTCTTGAAACCAGATATTTACCCCGTTCGTAGAATAGACAAAAGGAATCCGATACTCACCGAAGCGCCCGATGGAGTAATCCCGTGGCGGAAACCCCCGGGCGTATCGTTTTGCCTGTTGGAGGACGTTATAGGGCCCTATGGCCACCTTCTTCCCCTCCACACAGGCCAGGGCCTTTCCTTCATGGAAAAGAATGTAGTCGGCCGGGCCCCTTTTTGTGGGGTATTCCTCAACGGAACCATGAACATAGCGGTTATTCTCCTGAAAAGGAACGATGGAGCCCCAGCCGGCCTGTTCAAGGGCCTTATCTATAAACTGCTTGCGCGTCTTAGCCTCACTGATATTATCACCGCTCATGGTCGCCACCTGTTATTAAGGGCTTATAGTATCTTCTCCTCCATCATGCTGAGGACATTTTCTCTTGCCACGATGACGTGATCGAGAATACGGATACCCAGGGTATCGGCAGCCGCCTTGAGCTCTCTGGTTATGGTCTTGTCGTCCTGGCTGGGACTCGGGTCCCCGCTGGGATGGTTATGGACCAGAATGACCGCAGATGCCGATTCCCGGATTGCAGGCTTGAAGACTTCCCGGGGGTGGGCCAGACTCTTGTTTGAGAGACCGACTGTGATCTGTTCTGTCTTGATAACGTGATGCTTTTCATTCAGAAGGACCACATGAAGTTCCTCTTGGGTTGCTTCATGTGCCAACCTAGTGAAGTGGGCTTTGCAATAGGCAAGGGCATCGGAAGTGGTCGTAATCTTATAAGCGGGTTGTGAACCAGCTTCCTTCTGACTGGCCAATCTCTTGCCCAGCTCAAGGGCGGCCATAATCTGGCAATAGGCGGTCTCCCCGATGGTCTTGCTCATCTGCTTGAGCTCTCCCCGAGCCTTCTGAGAGAGGTCTTGGAGGTTATCTCCAAAGAGGGCTGCCAGTTTTTCACCGGCCTGCATGGCAGATTCCCCTTGGAGGCCCGAACGAATAAGGATGGCCAGGAGTTCAGAGGTCTTCAATTCTGCGGGTCCGAGGCGAAGGAGGCGTTCCCTCGGGCGATCAATCGAAGGGGACCTCTTAACCGTGGGCGCAAAAACGCGCTGATCAATCCAGCGGCCAGGATTGAACTCTTTCTTTTTCTCAGACCAGGAATAGCGGGGCCTTGATTTCAACCCGTCCTGGCTTAGGTAACCGTCCCGGACCAGTTCGCCGATGACTTTGCCTATAAAGGGCTTCTGTTCCTCCTTCAGAGCCTTATAGATATCGGGTTTCTTAAAGGATTCTTTGGCCAATAGGGCATCAACTACTGACTGATATTTTGCAAAACGTTCCTCATCTGCACTTGATTTCATGTTTGCCCAGTTCATACCCCGTGAAATGGGGACCATAAGATAATTTAGGTCAAACTATTTCAACAACATCCGGTTTTTAAAGCATGGGTTTGCTTTTGTTCTTCCTTGGCCGGGTTCTTTGTTCAACAAAAATTCATGGGCTGCATTGAGGTACGGGCAAAAAGCATAAAACCCCGCTCTCGATTTGAGAAACAGGGTTTTTTTGGTAATCGGCCATTTTCACCCCCACCTGCGGTGATTAATGGTAAGGTATATTAGATTGATATAGATCAGAATTTATTATTTTGGATGATTTGTTAATAAAGCTGTCCATGAAAGTCAAGGGATTTCAACGCCGGAGGCGTTGAAGGCGATAGGCGCAGGGCTCAAGGCACTAGGCGCCACGTGGTGGTCTTCATCAGACAGGTTCATTTTTGAACCTGCTTGCCGTCCGTCAACTGCTTGACTGTTTTGTCAAGATCACTTTCCAGGCGGTCTTTTTCCCGAATCCGCTTTTTTTGTGGGGATTTTCGTATTCAGCCCCGGCCAATCCTTAAGGGCTCGCTCAAAAATAACATTTTCCCATCTCAGATCTCGGTTAGTTCATTGGCACGTGAATACGGGATCAAGGCTCCTGTAAGTGATTCTTGCCAGATCTTTTCACGATGGGCGGCGTTATAAACATCTTCCTCATTTGGAAATCTCTCCGCCACTTGATGTATGATACGAAGTTCTTCCTCTGAAAGCGGTTCGGCTTCATTCACGTCCGAGTCCCTGATGGGTTTAATCAAATCCCGGTAGTTGTTCAGTTGGGGGCCATATGTAATGGCAGCATAGCTGGCGCCTGTAAGTCCCCTCCCGAGGCGCTGGAAGGCGAGCATATCCGCATACCACAGATATTTTGCCAAAAACAAAAACTTATCTCCCACTTTGAGCAATCGCTTGTGGAGGATCTTCTCCAATGTCCTGGCAATGAGCTTGATCCTGGCGAGGTCGATTTCCCGATTTCCCGTATAGTCATCTGGTCGGATGTCATCCTGCAACTGCATCCGCAAGGCATGATCCATGGACTTGCTCTGGATCATGCCCGTTTCCCAGCGTTTGATGCTGGCAATCCCCACGTTCATGGCGTCGGCCAATTGCTGCTGCGTAAACCCCTTTGCCTCGCGCAAGGATTTGATTTCCCGGCTGGTTAAAAGCCCCACTTTTTCGCGGTAAGCGTCCGCAATAGCGCATTGCACCATACCGGCGGTCTGCACCGTCCCGGCCTCAAGACCGCATACCGGGCACACGAAGGCCTCCGACATATAGCTGATATCAACACCTTTGAACGTTTTCTCTTTATGCAATTTCTTCGGTGCCATTGGGCCATGGCCTCCGGGGCAATGCATTGTTTTCATGATGACTCCTTCATTGGGCGGTCTTGATGTAGGGACACCAGCCAAAGCGATCCTCCACTGAGGGCAAACTTGAAATAGACCCTGCATTTGAAGCGAGGGCTCTCGACCACAAAGGGAAAAAGCTCCAGGCCTTCGATTTCCCTCTTATAGGACTTTTGTGGTGGACGGGCACCTGCATAGTGGTTTAGGGACGTCTCCCCTAGAAGGTTCGCCAATACGTCAAGCAATTCATCACTGATATCGTACCCGAGCTCGATGGCGTCTTCTGCAATCACGTCCTGATCGATCAGAAACACATCCCCATTCTGGACCGCTGCTTTGGCATCACGCAATCTACCGAACAGTTCTTTGTTCGATGGCCTTTTCATTTAATATGGTATCAATTGATACTTTGTCAAGGGTTTTCTCAAAATTTATGAAATATCGGGAACGGGAGCGGTTGTTTCTTAAACTCCTCATAAATCCCGTTCAATGATTTTGAGGCCCTCTTTCACCGCATCCTGTTCAACCCCCGAGTGGACTTCGATGATCCTGATCGTTTCAGGTCTTACGAAGGGCCTGAGTTCCTTGAAATCCATATTGCCCTGGCCCGGTGCGATATGATCATCAAGACCCTTTATGTCATGGAGATGAATCCCAACCATATATTCCGAATAGGCATTTAACAGCTCAATTTGCCTGTATATTCCCATGTTTTCCTGTGCACCGGCATGCCCCACATCATGCCAGTAGCGCACGCTTCCGCCTTCAAAATACCTGAGAATGATCCCGATCTCCTCGAAGTTGGGGATTTCGTGAAAATGATATCTGTTCTCGATGCCAAGTAGAACCCCTTGTCTTTCTGCCACCCGGTTCAATTTGTCGAGGCTTGAAAGGGCTGCATCCAGGTGCTTCTGCCGCTTTGATTCGCGGATCTCTCTCAGCTCCTCTAAAAAGGCAAGGCCTTCCGGATGATCGATTTTGGCCTTTTTGTGCAGTTCCCTGAACCGTTCGATTGGATTTGAAATATTAACGCGGCCCAGATGCAAAACGATTGCGGCCGCCTCCAGTTCATTTGCATGTTCGATCGTTCGGGTGGTGTATTTTATGGCCCGCAGGCGTTCCTCCTTGTCGGTCGAGGAGAGTAGGAATAGGTCACCCCCGCCTTTTTCAATCCGGGGGTCATCGGGCTTTGGGAAGAAATTGTGGATGCTGAAGACCGGTATGTCCTTCTGTAATTTGGGCTTCATCTCCTGATATCGGGTATTCGTTATCCGGTATTCTAGCTCTACACCCTGGAATCCAAGACCGACGATGTCATCCAGGATCTCGCCTCCCTGGAGCAATGAGTCGTACCAGTGGCATGTTGAAATACCTATCATGTCAAATACAGGACGGCCTGGGGTTCGCTGTCACTCTTGCACTCAACCGCGTTTGTTTGCTCTATCAAAGGTCAATGGGTGCGGTGAGGTGAGGGTAATGAGTTGCTGGATTAACCATATGAAATCATATTGAAAATAAAGGGGAAGTCAAGAGGATTCGGTTTTAGAACCACTGTGTTTCGATTGACTTCCAGAAGATGTGTGTGTAAAGGAAGACATGCAGGAGTACCAGGATGGTCTAAACAGATGCAAAAGGAGGCCCACATGGCTATAGAGGAAGGCAAGACCGCGCCGGCATTTACACTTCCCGACCAAGACGGCAATAAGGTATCTTTGAAGGATTTCAGGGGGAAGAACGTCATCCTCTACTTTTATCCCAGAGACAACACATCCGGGTGAACCAAAGAAGCCCAGGGATTCCGTGACCTGATGGGCGAATTCCAGAAACTCGATACGATCATTTTGGGCGTGTCACCCGACAGTGAGGCGTCCCATCAGAAATTCATTAAAAAAAACGCCATCCCCTATCCCTTGCTGTGCGATCCTGAAAAAAAGATCATGACGCAGTACGATGCCTTTGGCCAAAAGAAAACGGGCGGCAAGACCACCATGGGGGTGATCCGCTCCACCGTCTGGATCGGCCCGGACGGAAAAGTGAAAAAGCACTGGCGCAAGGTGGCGAAGGCAGCGGATCATCCGTTGCAGGTGCTGCAGGCCATGCAGGGATAGAAAAAAGAGGCAACGAGAATAGGTTGTCCATATGGCTTTGTTTAATACTCAACCATCAGCGTGGAGATAAGTGGAGATAATCTGGCATGAAACGGGTCAGGCGGAACCTTGTCGTGACTGTATTGCTGATCGGCGCAGCCACAGCCCTTGGCCTGATGATCTTCGGCCGGCTTCAGGAGAAGGCGGGGCAGGCTGGACCGCGTCAGGCGTCACGATCCGTGCCCGTGGCAGTAGCGCCGATACAGCGTGGTCCGATCGAGTTGCGCCGCACCTTCAGCGGGACCTTGGAATCTCCTGCCAGGCTGGTAGTTGCCCCGAAAATCAGCGGGCGGATCGAAGGGCTAACCGTTGACCTCGGCGACACAGTACGCCGCGGCCAGATTGTTGCAGAACTGGACGATGATGAGTATGTCCAGGCGATCATCTTGGCCAAGGCCGACATCGAGGTGGCCAAGGCCAACCTGGTTGAGGCAAAAAGCGCGCTGGAGATTGCCGCCCGCAAGCTCAAGCGTTTTGAGATGCTTCGTGAGCGCCGCGTGACCTCAGATGCCGAGTACGATTCAGCAAAAGCGGATCATCTGGCCAAGCTGGCACGCCTTGAGGTTTCCAAGGCCCAGTTGACAAGGGCTGAGGCATCCCTGGAAACCGCAAAGATTCGGATCGGCTACACAAGGGTGACTGCCAGCTGGACCGGTGGTGATGACTACCGCGTGGTGGGCGACCGTTATGTCTACGAAGGGGAGACCGTCTCAGCCAATGCCCCGCTCCTCTCGATCGTCGAAGTCGATCCGATCATCGGAGTGATTTTCGTGACAGAGAAAGACTATATACATCTGAGGCGGGGGCAGTCCGTCATGGTGGGGACCGATGCCTATCCCGGCGAGCAGTTTCTGGGGCAGATTTCCCGTATCGCGCCCGTCTTTCGGAAGACCACGCGGCAGGCAAAGATCGAGCTGACCATCAAAAACCCGAAACACAGGCTCAAGCCCGGGATGTTTATCCGTGCCACGGTGGTGCTCGACCGTCTAGCGGATGCGACGATCGTCCCGGGGCAGGCCCTGACCACGCGTAATGATAAGGACGGCGTTTTTGTGGTCAATGATGATGGCCAATCGGTTGCCTGGCGTGAGGTAAAGGTGGGAATCCGCGAAGACAACCGTGTTCAAGTTGAAGGGGAAGGACTCTCGGGCTACGTTGTAACCCTGGGACAGCAACTGGTAGAGGATGGTTCGAAAATCACGATTCCGGGTAACCGGAGCAAGACGGATTTCACCCCCAAGGAGGCGCCTCGGAAATGAGCCTGCCGGGATTCAGTGTTCGCCGACCCATCTTCATCACCATGGTGACGCTGATTGTCGTGATCCTCGGAGCCGTTTCTTTGAGCCGGTTGCGGATTGACCTGCTGCCCAACATTGAACTGCCGACACTGACCATCAGAACCGAGTATGAAGGGGCCAGTCCCGAGGTCATGGAGCGGCTGGTCACCCAGATCATTGAAGAGATCGTTGCGACGGTGCCGGGAGTCGAGGAGATGAGGTCGCAATCGTCGGAGGGGACCAGCAGCGTCCAGGTCAGGTTTGTCTGGGGTACAAATATTGATACGGCCGCCCTGGATGTCCAGGGTAAACTCGAAGACGAGATCAACGAGTTGCCCGAGGACGTTGTGCGGCCCCGGATCCGCAAGTTTGATATCGCCAGTTTTCCGGTCGTCCTGCTGGGAATCTCCAGTAACCTGGACCCCGTGGAGCTGACGCAGTTGATTGAAGACCAGATCCGTTACCGCTTTGCCCGAATTCCCGGTGTGGCCCAGGTCGATGTCTGGGGCGGCTTTGAACGGGAGGTCCGGATCGAACTGGAGCCCGACCGTGTCAGGGCACTGGGTCTCCCCATGGATCTCATCCTCCAATCGATTCGCGATGCCAACCTTGATCTTCCAGCGGGCAAGATCGAGGTTGGCAGATACGAGGTAACCCTCAGGGCACCAGCCGAGTTTACCGACCTCGATCAGATTCGGAATACGGTTATCCTCACACGGGACGGCGCCGCAGTAACCCTTGGGCAGATCGCTGACGTCAAAGACACCTATCAGAAGCTTACGCGTATTGTCCGCGTCAATGGTGGACGGGGCATCAGGGTGGCGATTCGTAAACAGGCCGATGCCAACACGGTCGAGGTCTCCAGACGTGTGCTTGATGAGATTAAAGCGGTCAACAAGGCCTTTCCCCAGATCAATGTGGTTCCGGTCATCAATCAGGGTAACTTTATTGAGCGTTCTATCGCCAACGTGGCCCGGTCGGTGGTTTATGGGGGCGGGCTCGCGATCCTGGTGCTGTTTTTTTTCCTGCGCAATATCCGAAGCACCCTTGTGATCTTTATGGCAATTCCGATCTCTGTTGTTGCAACCTTCACCCTCATCTACTTGGGCGGTTTCACACTGAACCTGATGACTTTAGGGGGGTTGGCGCTGGGTGTGGGAATGATGGTGGACGGCTCCATCGTGGTCGTGGAAAACATCTTTCGGCGCCGGGAGGAAAACGGTGAATCGCCACCGATCGCATCGGTTGAAGGGACAAGCGAGGTTGCCCCGGCAATCGTCGCCAGCACCATCACCACGCTGGTGATCTTCCTGCCGTTGATTTTCGTCCAAGGCGTGTCCGGCATCCTCTTCAAGGAGCTGGCCTATGTGATCATCTTTTCTCTTGTCTGCTCGTTGATGGTATCGCTCAGCCTGGTTCCAATGCTGGCCTCCAAGTTCCTGAAGCCACCAAAAGAGAGGTCTGACCCACGGTCGCGGTGGATTGACCGATTGGTCTCTGCCTCGGGTGCCTTTTTAAATGACCTTAACAACACCTACCAGGACCTTCTTCGGCATGTGCTGAACCATCGTGTGCTAACCGTTTGCATGGCAGCAGCGGTCCTTGCCGGGAGCCTGCTGTTGCTTCCGATGATCGGCAGCGAATTCCTGCCCCCCAGCGACGAGGGTGAGGTTCGGGTTACCGGTGAGATGGCTGTCGGCACCCGGCTGGGTCTTGTGGACCAGCAGACCCGAAGAATAGAAAATATTGTATATGATGCCGTACCCGAGGCCGTCTCATCCGTGGTAAGCGTCGGTGCGTGGGGGTGGCGTCCGGATGCGGCTTCCGAGGGCGAGATCAGGCTGTCTTTATCACCGTCGTCCCAGAGGAAACGCTCCAATACCAGGATCGCGGAAGATCTGCGTCGCCGGCTGACCGGCAAGATCCCGGGCATGGAGATACGCACCCGGGCACCACAGGGGCAATTTCTGTTGGAGAGGATTTTAGGCGGCGACGAGGGTCTGACCATCGAGATCAGAGGCTATGAATTCGATAGGCTTGATACGCTGGCCGCCCGGGTCGCGGCATCCATTGCGTCGATCCCGGGTATTACCGATATCGATATCAGCCGGGAGGCCGGTGTCCCCCAGCAGCAGATTCGAGTGGAACGTGATAAGGTCGCCGATCTGAACTTGAGCGTGCGTGATGTGACGAAGATCCTGGAAACCGCAGTTGCCGGTTCCGAGGCCGGAGAGTACCGGACGAACGGCAATTCTTACCGCATTCTTGTGCAGCTCAAAGATGCGGAAAAACTCTCACTGGATGAGATCCTCAACCTCACCTTGACTACCGGGTCCGGCGACCACGTCGCGTTGCGAAACATCGTTATGACCGAGCCAGGCCGTGGCCCGATCGTGATCGATAGAAAGGATCAGCAGCGGGTCGTGACGCTCGAAGCCAACGTCGCTGGCCGCGATCTGGGTTCCGTGGCCATGGATGTTCAGGCCGTGTTGGACCAGATCCCCCGTCCCGTCGGGTATGATCTTATGGTTTCGGGGACGTTCGAAGAACAGAAAAAGGCATTTCATGAACTGGTGATAGCGCTTGCCCTTGCACTGGTTCTTGTATACATGGTGCTGGCCTGTCAGTACGAGTCCTTTCGAAATCCCCTGGTCGTCATGTTTTCCGTACCCGTGGCAACGGTGGGGGTCCTGGTTATTCTGTTCTTGACCGGAACGACGCTCAATGTACAGTCTTACATCGGCTGTATTATGTTGGGGGGGATCGCCGTCAATAACGCCATCCTCTTGGTGGACCAGACCGATCGGCTGAGTCGTGACGGGATGCCCGTGCGGGATGCCCTGATCGAGGCAGGACGGCGGAGGCTGCGACCGATTTTAATGACCACGTTGACCACGATCCTCGGTCTGCTGCCATTGGCCTTAGGGATCGGTGAAGGTGCAGACGCCCAGGCCCCCCTGGCAAGGGCGGTCATTGGCGGCCTCACCGCATCAACCCTGATCACGCTGGTGCTTATCCCAGCGGTTTACTCGCTGTTTCATGCCGCACCCGAAGGGACGCGGGAATTGCGATTGAAGATATAGGGGAAATCAGGAAGATCTGGTTGACCCATTCACCGCCCGTTGTGCTGCGGGCGGGACTAGAATTTTACGCTCTTTACCACATCTTTGAATTGCTCTATCTCTTCTTCGGTCAGCCTTCGACGGAGGAGGTGTTGACCGACCAGGATGGGGATCTTTCTATTTAGGGCGAGGGCCACGGCGTCGCTGGGCCGGCTGTCAACGGCATGTTCTTCGCCGTTGGCTCGCAATATGACATTGGCGTAAAAGGTCTCTTCCTTCATGTCATAGATCTCGATCCGGAGGAGTTCCAACTCCACCTTATCCATGATGCCCAGGTAGAGATCATGGGTGAGCGGACGTTTTGGCTTGACCAGTCCTTTTTCCTTTGCAATGGCTGCAAATTCAGCGTCACCGACAAACATGAGGAGATAGTGCTCAGCCTCTTCATTTTCCTTTAGGACGACCATGTTTCCCCTGTTGGGGTCGGACTCAAGATGGACCGCTTCGATGGCCACCATTTCTCCAAACGTCATGTTTCACCCCCTGCTTTTGACGGGGCCTGTTCGAGGCCCCGCTCATTTTTCCTAAAATACCCGGTCCAAAGGCAACACGCCGCTCTTTTTCAGGCCTCCTCTTCACGAGATGCCTGTTCCTCTTCCGCCTCTTTGGCAAACTCCTTGACGATCTCCGCAATCTCAAAAAACCGCTCATCCACCTTTTGAAAGAGGGTCCCTTCGGGATAGGTCCCGTCGGGTTGAAGCTCTCCTGCCTTCATCCCTGTCAGGATTTCGGCCCCCTCCTCCACCGTGGAGATGGGCCAGACGTGAAATTGACCCTCTTTGACCCTTTCGATCACCTCCTCTTTGAGCATGAGGTTCCGGACGTTTTTTGCCGGGATGATCACCCCCTGCCGACCATTGAGGCCCTTTTGGTTGCAGATGTCATAAAAGGCCTCGACCTTACGGGTGACACCCCCCACGGCCTGGATCTCACCCTTCTGACTGACCGAGCCTGTTACCGCAATTCCCTGGTCGATGGGAACCCTCGCCAAGGCGCTCAACAGGGCAAAGAGCTCTGTGCTGGAGGCGCTGTCGCCCTCCACCAATCCGTAGCTCTGTTCAAAGCACAGCGTCGCGCTCAGGGAGAGCGGTTTATTGTGGGCAAAGCGCTCTTTGAGAAAACTGGTCAGTATCATGACCCCCTTGGTGTGGATGTTGCCGCTCATCTTTGACTCACGCTCTATGCCAACCACACCATCACGGCCCACCGATGCAGTGGCCGTGATCCGGTTTAACTTGCCGAATTCATGATCTCCGGTCATGAGGATGGAGATGCCGTTGATCTGCCCTACCCGGTGACCGTCGGTCTCTATCCAGAAGATATCTTTGCTCACCAGTTCCTTGATCCGCTCTTCAATGAGGTTTGATCGGTAGATGCGCTTTTGAATTGCCTGTTCCACATGGTGCCTCCGGATAAACTCGGCCTGGTCGAGCCCCGTAAAATAGTCGGCCTCCCTGATCAGATCACTGACATCCCCCAATTCGAGTGTCAGCTTCTCCTGGTCTTCGGTCCTTTCCATACTGTATTCGAGGACCCGCGTTACACCGCTGCGGTCCATATGGTGGATCTTCTGTTCCCGGCAGAAGTTCCCGATCATCCGCGCGACCTGGAGGGCGGCATCGCCTTTTCGATCCATCCGGTCATCCATATGGGCCTTCACCTTAAAGAGCTTGGGGAAACGATCATCATAGTAGTGAAGCAGTTCAAACAGGTAAGGGTCCCCGGTCAGTACAATCTTGATGTCCAGGGGAATCGGCTCGGGACGGATCGTGCGGGTGCTAAAAATCCCGTAAAGTTCCCCCAGGTCTTCAATCTTGATCTCCCGATCTCGTAAGGCCCGCTTTAAGGCCTCCCACGAGAGATACCACTTCACCAGATCCAGGACCTTGATGACAAGGTATCCGCCATTGGCCTTGTGGAGCACTCCTGGTTTGATCATGGTAAAGTCGGTAAAGAGTGCACCAAAGAGGGCCTGCCGTTCGATCGTCCCAAAGAGGTTTGGATAGATGGGGTTGGATTCGATTACCACCGGCGCCCCCACGGTCCCGGAGTTGTCCACCAGGATATTGACATCGTACTTCTTGTAGGCCGCTTCTCTGGCTGCGGCCGGGAAGTGGGGCATCATGGCCTGAGGACCCTCCGGCTTCTCCAAGAAGGTATCGATGCTCTCAACAATGTCATCTCGGACCATCTGGAGGTATTCGATCACCTGTCCTTCCTCTTTGTACTTCTCCAGGTAGCCTTCCAGGTGCTGCCCCACCACAAAGAGGGCGATCTCACTTTTGAGCTTGTCCTTTTGATCTTTGAGCTCTGCCTCTGCCTCGCGGATCTTCTTGACCGCCTCGTTCATCTTTTCCTGGAGTCCTTCGCTCTTTTTTCTGAGCGCCTGCTTCTCCTCTTTACTCCGCTGGGCCAGTTCTTCCTGACTCATGGGTTGGCCGGTATCTGTAGCCGGGATAATGACCATCCCCACCTGGGAGACCTGGAGGACAAACCCCTCCTCTTTGGCGAGCTCTGAGACACCGTTGACAACCTTTCGACGACTCTGTTCAAATGCCTGCTGCAATTCGTGATCTCTTGAACGATAGTCCGCACTTTCAAAGACCTCAGGGATTTTTGCCCGCAATCCACTGATAAAATCCTGCATGTCTTTTCTGAGTTCTTTGGCCCGGCCTGTGGAAATCCGCACACTCTTGGGTCTGTCCGGCTCCTTGAAGTTGTGAACATAGCACCAGTCAGGAGGGGCCGGTTCCTTTTTGGCCTGTTCTTCAAGGTATGTCCTGGCTGCATAGGTGAGCCCGGCCTTGGGGGGGCCTGCAATAAAGATATGGTAGTTGTTTGCCTTGATGCCCATCCCGAATCGAATGGCATCACTTGCCCGATCCTGGCCAAGGAGGCGCTGTTCGGGGGGGTCAAGAGAGGCTGTATTCTCAAAGGGAAGCGATTCCGCCTCCACACGCGCCCGGAGCTGTTCAACCGGGACCTCCGGAAAATCACTGGACATTTTGCAATCCCTCCATGTCTTGCTTGCCCGGCAAAAAGACTTGACGGAAAATGAATGACGAAGGAATATAGCTCTTTTTGGTCCTTCTTTGGGTGACCGAGGATGATTTTGTCATCATGGGCTTATTATAGCAGATGGCGAGAGATTGTGCCAAGGGATTCAAGCAAGGCCGGAATCCAAGGGTGTATCCTCACTCGACCCCCAGGAGGTGGGAGGCAAGAATCCCCCAGAACTCCCGCGGTGACATGGACACGGACACCGCTTCATAATGCCACCCCAGATGGCTGCCGCAGTAACGGCAGAAGGCCATTCGCCAGCCGTATCCGCCAAACCAGCTATTCTCGGTTGTGGCCTCTCCGACGGCGACCGCACCCGGGCAGGCATAGAAGGTGTGAAAGTCGCATTCCACCCCCGCAGGGTTGACGTGGAAGTGGCGATTCTTTCCCCAGATGGGGATCAACCGGTCGGAATGGGTGATCAGACCCCGGCAGCCTGCGCACTGGTATGCCCTGGCCCCATTTCCACCGATCTGCTCCAGAACAAAAGATAGAGGAAACATGTTTCAATCCTCAAAGAGGTCTTATCAGTTCACCGAAACCATACAGGATTCCCGAGAAATGTCAATGGAAGATGGGGCCTTATGGTTCGTGTCATGGATTTTCGCGGGACAAAAAAAGGTATTGCTGGTTTGATGTTTTTCTTGAGATTCCCGATTCAATGCCCTCCGGCAAAGCCGGGGGTTTACTCCGATTAATTAATGATTTACAATCCCTGAGGAGTTAACGAAGCGTCAGATGGGTGAAGGTTTGACTGACATGGCGTACATCGAAAATACAGGCTTTTTTGAGGGTGAAAGGGTCTTCTTGTGAACCGGTTTATACTTCTAGTTGGAATTGCTGTCATCTTTGGCTCTATCGGTGGGCGGGTATTCGCCCGTCTCCGAATACCCCAGGTTGTCGGTTATGTCATTATAGGAATTGTTGCTATCGTCATAGGCGGAGCTTGGTTCCATGCCATCTCTCCCGAGGACATAAAAAGGCTTGAGCCGATCAGCCTCCTTGCATTGGCGATTATTGGATTCGGTGTAGGCGGTGAGCTCAAAAAGGAGGTATTTGAGAGACATGGAAAAGGTTTTATCATCGTCCTTCTGTGCGAGGGGATTGCTGCCGCTCTAATCGTAACGATCCTGACTGGGCTCGTTACGTGCCCTTGGGGCAACCTCGCAGATCATTCCGTCATCTGGGTCATGGCACATGGAAATTGGTCTATTGCCGTTCTCTTGGGGGCCATAGCCTCAGCCACCGCCCCTGCCGCAACCGTGGATGTCCTTTGGGAATACAAGACTCGGGGAATTCTTACGACCACCATATTGGCCATTGTTGCACTTGACGATGGTCTGGCGTTGCTCTTATATGGCATTGCATCCTCTATGGTGAGCTCCTTATCCGGAAATGCGAGTTTCTCGCTGATGAGTGCGATCGGAAAGCCACTCTACTATATCATGGGCTCGATCGTTTTCGGCGGTATGGTAGGATCAGCTTTTTGCTTAGCCTTGCGCTTTTATTACCACCGTGAGATGATTCTTCCCCTATGTATTGGGGGGCTCATAGCCACAGTCGGCATATGCCATTATCTGGATCTCGATCTAATTCTGGCAGCCATGACGAGCGGTGTTGTGACGGTCAATCTTCTTCCGCGAAGGAGTCGAGAGGCATTTGAACAGGTATCCAGATTTGCTCCGCCCATATTTGTTCTGTTCTTCGTGCTTGTGGGTGCCCGCCTCGAGCCCAGGGCCATGGCTGGATGGATGATCGTGATTGCCTTGGCCTATGTTGTGGGGAGAACAGCCGGAAAATTTCTGGGAGCCTACTTCGGTTCAAAATGGGGTGGTCTCCCATCAAAGGTCCAGAAAAATCTCGGTTTTTGTCTCTTCTCCCAGGCTGGTGTTGCCATAGGATTGGCAATCCTTTCAGGTCACCGACTTCCTTATGAAGCCGGACACACTATCATCCTGGTAATCACAGCTACCACATTCCTTGTGCAGATCATTGGTCCACCCAGTGTCCGGTTTGCAGTGATGAGGGCGGGGGAGGTTGGAAAAGACGTTACCGAAGAGGATCTCCTGGCCTCCTATAGCGTGGGCGCGATCATGGATTCAAAGCCACCTGTATTCAAGAGCAACACTCCCCTGAAACAGGTGCTTCAAATAGCCGCAGAAAGCGATTCTCTTTTCTATCCTGTAGTGGATGAAGGGTCACGTCTGATGGGCATGATTTCCTTCCTGGATATTAAAAAACTGTTTAGCGTTGAGGGCTTGGAAAGACTGATTCTGGCGTGTGATCTCATGTCGGATGTCCTTGCCGTAACCGTGCCTGAGGCTCGACTCACGGATGCGCTGGCGAAGATGAAGGAGGTGGATGTAGAAGTCCTCCCTGTTGTGAGCACCGGCAAAGACCCTCACCTTGTTGGCATGCTCGAAGAGAGGAGAATTCGGCAAACCCTCAGCAGAGAGATTGTTCGGAGAAGGCGTGAGGAGACATGAGGAATTTTCTCAAATCTTTTTCCTTGGAATCGGTCGTCTTCCACCATGGATCCGGATTGAGGCATACTTAAATCGAGGGTAACACCTTGGCCGTTTGAAAGCCGGGCAATGGGGATTCATAACCCCCATTCCCCTGTCTAAGTACTCTAATTGATAAATATTATGACTTATTAACCCTACAACGAAACTTGTTACTCCGTCATTCCGGCGAAAGCCATTCGGCTCTGAGACATGTCGACGAGCCCATCGGCAGTGAGCGACTCGACATGAGCTCGTCGACATGTCTCAGGGCCGAACTGCTCATGTCGAGTCGCTCATGGCCGA
>CAZXCQ010000122.1:0-17681 GCA_964639275.1 uncultured Desulfobacteraceae bacterium
GCCAGGTCTTCAATCTTGTCCTTTTCCCTAACCCTGAACGCTGAACCCGGAACCTGTGAACGCCTTTTTTTACTGTTGCCTGGCAGCGCGACCGATGTCCTTGGGAAGCCCCAGGACCCGCTCGCCGATGATGTTCCGCTGTATCTCGGAGGTTCCCGCCTCTATGGTGTTGCCCTTGGACCTCAAGAAGCTATACTGCCAGAAGCCGTCCTGGACAGACCAGAGTGAGCCCCCCATGATCTGGCCATTGGGGCCCTGCATCCCCACTGCCGCCTCAGTGATCCTCTGGTTGGGCTCACTCCACAGGATCTTTCCGATGGATCCCTCCGGACCCGGGACATCCCCCTGGAGCTGGGCACTGAGGTTACGCAGACCATGGTACTTCAAGACCATCACCTCGATGTATGCCTGGGCAAACTGCTGCCGGAAGATGGGATCTTCTATCACCGGCCTCCCCGATCGCCTGCCCTGTCGCGCCATCTCCACCATCTTTTCGATGTTCCGCTGGTACACCGCACCCATGGTGATGTCTCCCACAACACGCTCGAACATCAGTGTGGTGATGGCAATCCGCCAGCCATCTCCCTCGTTTCCTACCAGCATCTCCGCCGGCACTCGAACATCCTCCATATAGAGTTCGTTAAAGTCCTGTTCTCCCGTGATCTGGGTGATGGGTCTTATCTCAACGCCGGGGAGTCTCATGTCCATGAGGAGATAGCTGATCCCCTTGTGTTTCTTTGCCTCAGGATCTGTCCGCACCAGCAGGATGCAATAGTCGGCGATGTGGGCGAAACTGGTCCAGACCTTCTGCCCGCTGACGACATAATGGTCATTGTCCTTGATCGCCCGTGTGGATACATTGGCGACATCCGACCCGGCATTGGGTTCGCTAAATCCCTGACACCAGATGTGTGTCCCATCCAGCAACTTTGGGAGAAACTCCCGCTTTTGTTCCTCGCTCCCGCAAAACAGGATGGTGGGGGCGGCCATGCCAAAGGTAATAACACCTGGCGTCCTCAATTCAAGACAGGTGGAGGCAATGCCCTGAAGCACGATGACCTCCTCCATCAAGCTCCTCCCCTGCCCGCCATATTCCTTGGGGTAGTGGAGCCCGGCATATCCCGCCTCATAAAGCCTTCTCTGGAAATCCCTGTGGGCCCGGGCCCACTCCTGTGCTGAATCATAGTTCCGGTATCGTGACGTATCCCATCCCTGGGGCAGATTTTCTTTCAGCCACGACAGGAACTCCTCTTTGAACGCCTCTTGCTCCGGGGTGAATTTGAAGTCCATTTGACGCCTCTCGTTTTTTGATAAAGGGACTCTCTCAACTTTAGTCTTTTCCGATGATCGAAATAGCGGCCACATTCATCCAGGGCGTGCCCCCAAGGTTGTGCGTGAGGCCCAGCCGGGCATTCTTGACCTTTCTTTCCTCAGGGACCCTATCGAGGATCTGTTCATACATGGCATAGATCATCCGCAGTCCGGATGCGCCGATGGGGTGACCATAGCACTTGAGCCCCCCATCCACCTGGCAGGGGACCTGTCCGTCCAGATCATAGAACCCGTTCATGATGTCGTCATAGCTCCCGCCTTTGGGCGAGATATGGAGGTCTTCCATGGTAACCATCTCGGTAATGGAGAAGCAGTCGTGGACCTCCATCATGTTGATCTCTTTTCGAGGGTCCTTAATCCCCGCCTCTTCATAGGCCTTTGCGGCCGCCTTCCGCGTGGTGACAAAATGGGAGCCATCCCAGTTTGAGTACATGGCCTCTTCACCAGAACTGTCCGATATCTGCAGGGCCTTTACCATCACGATATCCTGATTCTTCTTGAGGGCCTCTGCGATCTCGGGTGTGGCGATAATGGCGCAGGCGGCCCCGTCGCTTACCCCGCAGCAGTCAAAAAGACCCAGGGGATAGGCCACCATGGGGGCGGCCTTGATCTGTTCCTCGGTGACCACCTTTCGCAGGTGGGCCTTTGGATTCAAAGCGCCGTTGGCATGGCTCTTTGCCGAGACATGCGCAATGGCATCCTTTATCTTGTCCATCGAGATACCCCACCTGGCCCCATAGGCCGTCGCCAGCTGGGCAAACATCCCGGGCGGCGTCATGTTGGCCCCCACCATCATGGCGTTGACCCCCCTTGCGGCACCGCCGGGCAGCCCGCCGTAGCCCGTATCCTTGAGTTTCTCGACGCCCATGGCCAAAACGATATCATAAACACCCGCCGCCACCGAATAGCACGCGGCCCGAAAGGCCTCGGTTGCGGTTGCACAAAAGTTCTCCGTCCGGGTGACCGGGATATAGGGCAGTTTTAGGGTCAGGGCCAGGGGCAGGGCGGCCTTGCCCACATTTACCTCGTCAAAATGGGAGCCCAGGTACGCCGCCTGTATCTCCTTTTTGTCAATACCCGCATCCGCCAGGCACTCAACAAATGCCTCCACCATCAGGTCCTCGGCACTGGATTCCCATCTCTCACCAAACCGGGTACATCCCATACCGATGATTGCCACCTTATCCTTTATTCCTTCAGCCATCTTATTTCACCTCCTCGATTGGCACAGCCTTCCAGAAATATCCCACGATATCCCGCTTTGCGTCATAATATTTTCTCCGAAAACTCATCTTGACCGGCATCCCGGTTGCCAGCGATTCAAGGTCACAATCGGTGAAATCAAAATAGTATTTTCCTCCCCCCTCAAAATCAATCGCCCCATAAACAGCGGGTGGATTATACGAAGCGGCCAGCATGTCTCCGGTGTAGCTGATGATACGCCCGATCTTGTCTGAAAAACGATACTCATCCATTTCGTCAACCGCCCCACAATCGGGATTTACACAAATCCTCTGGGGGGGAAGCTGGGCTGTGCCGCATTTCTTACACTGACTCCCCCAGAGCCCCAGGACCATTTTTCTTCCCCGCCACAGAGAGGACCAGCGTGTCCAGAGGTCCTCCTCTGCGCGCAGCCCTGCGTCCCCAGGGAGGATGTCACGCCAGACCAGGTACTTTGTATAGTTGTCCAGCTCTTCCTTCCTTGCCAGGGACCCGGAAATCCCGGCCCTGTCTTTCCGGTTTTCTATCCCTTTGGTAACCTCGAAATAGAGGGCATCACACCCGCTACCAAAACTCACCACGAGTATCTTGTCTCCCGGTTTTGCCTGTTCGAGGGCAGAGACCAGCATCACCAGGGCATGGGGTGTTCCGGTCTCCCCTACCTCAGCCTGGAGATTGCTCTGTTCAACCTCCGGTGAAATCCCCAGCACCGCGTTGAGCTTTTTCCGTGCCGCTCCGTAATGGCAGGGATAGACGACCCTGGCAAAATCGGTGATCTTTAGCTGGTATTTGCCAAGGAGGCCGTTTACCGCCTCCGGGACCAGTTGATCAAATCCCAGGTCCCTGATCCACCGGTCTTCCCACTGACGGTCAAACTTGGCAAATTCACCCCGGTAGTGATCCACAAAGTCATACGTGGTGGAATATGACCCCTTGAATTCGGCAATGACATCATTACTCCCCACCAGAAATGCGGCCGCCCCATCTCCAAAGATCAACTCCTGCGGGGAGGCGGGTTTTCCCAGACGACAATCGGACGAACACACAAGGATGTTGTTTGTCCTTTTGGATTCTACCCCTTCCAGGGCAGACAGGAGTGCCGTGGTCCCGGCCTTGACCCCGCCGCCGAAATCCGCTGCGCGGATATGATCATCAAGACCGAGGGCGGCAGTAATGATGCCGGCATTGAGTCTTTCCTTGTACGGCATGGTAGTGGAGGCAAAGTAGACCCCTTCCACCCCGGAGCGTTCAACCCCGTTGAGGGCATCGATCCCGGCTGCCACGGCCATGGTGATACTGTCCTCGTCAAAATTGGCAACCGCCTTCTCGCCTCTGGCGTTGGCTATGTTCCCCGGGTTCATCCATCCAATGGCCTTATAAATCAGTCCACGGTTCAGACGATATCTGGGTACATAGCCACCATAAGAACATATTCCGATCATGCAAACCTCCCTTCTTCACGAAAAACTGTTCTGGAACTGTAAGATTCAATTAAAACGGCTAACAATATTTTGACTCTCCGGGGAGTCAGCTTCGCGGTTCAAGCCTCAATATTTTTCCCGGATGGGCGGGACAAAATCTTGATGGGTCTCTAACCTTGAACTGTGAACCTTGGAACCCTGAACCTATCAACTTACTATATTGCCTTATGGCCCTTGGTGTCAAATCTTTGAAACGCATCTCTTTACCAGGCCTTTCCCGGCTTAGGGCTCGTTCAAAAATAACTTGGCAGAATTGACGCTCAGATTTGGGTCAGGTTTGGTTGTCGTGATTGAGTGAAGCCACAGGAATAGCTGAACTATTTCGAGGACTTCACGATTGAGCGGCGACCGAAGATGGCCCAAAGCTGAGATGGGAAAATGTTAAGTTATTTTTGAACGAGCCCTTAGTCAACAGATACATGGTGGCCATGTGTGAGAGGGTCTCCAGGTCCAACAAAAAAGAGGGCTTCCACACATGTGCACGCGGAAGCCCCCTTGGAGTCGAGGTAAAAACGACGTTTAATAGGGTTTCTTGTAATACAGATTCGGCTCAATCACGACGTACCTGCCGTCCTTGACAATGTTCATATTGGCATAGAAGGCACCCTGATGGTTGTTTGGTGTAAAGGTATAGGGTGGTCCTCCAAAGATCTTGTCCGGTTCTTCTCTGAATGTCTCAAGGGCGTCAACCAGCTTTTCCCGCGTCAGGTCCTTACCTGCCCTCTCGGCGGCAATGGCGAAGTAATGGACCCCGGCATATCCGGCTGTTGTCGGCAGGTCCGGATCCTTTCCAAACCAGTCTACGTGCCGTTTCCACCACTCCCGAACCGTCGGTAGTTCGCTGTCCTTATAGACCATGGGAGTCTGGCCGGTGCAGTAGAACCCGTCGGCTGAAAACCCTGCCTTCTTGCACAACAATGGCACATACTTTGTATAGGCAGGCGACATTCCGCACATATCCACATCCCAACCGATCTTTTTGGCCTCCTTTAGTGCCCCCACTGTCTCCCGGATGACCGTGGCCAGGATCACCAGTTGGACATCGGCCTTTCTCAGTTTGGCGATCTGAGAGCTGAACTCGGTGGCGCCCCTCTTGTACGATTCTGCCGCAGTGAGCTTCAACCCCTCGGCTGCCAGCTGATCCTCTACCCCCTTTTTCATGATGGCCCCCATCTCGTCATCCTGATACAGTAGCCCGATCCTCTTGTACCCCTTTTTCTTAGTAAAATATTTCACTATCATCCGTGCCTGATCATAGTATGGCGTAAACCCCGCAAAACTGTAGCGATCATAGGGTTCGTAAAAGAGTGACGCAGCGGTCAGGGGAAACATCTGTGGGATCTTCTTTCTCGAGATGATGGGCTTTGTGGCACCGGCGGTCGGGGATCCCATGTTGCCGATAAAACAAAAGACCTTATCCCGGTTGATCATCTTGTTGGTCACCATGATGGCCTTTTTGGGATCATAGGCACTGTCTTCGATCACCAGCCTGATCTTTCTCCCGTGGATGCCCCCTGCCTCGTTGATCTCGCGGGCCCTCATCTCCAGGCCGTTTTTGACCTGTGTACCCCAGCCGGCAATGGGTCCGCTCAGGTCCTGGTGGGAGCCAATGACGATCTCCTCATCGGTCACACCCACTTCTGCCTTTGAGACGCCATAGAGCCCCATTGCCATTGCCAGGGTCACCATCACCACCACTATCGCCTTTTTCATCTTTTGCCTCCTTTCATAAGCCACAGGTTAAAGGTTTATGATTCAGAAACACCACTACTAAATCCGTTCTTTCAACTTTAGTTCACTTTAGTCACTTTAGCTCACTTCCCTCCCCTAATACATCGATTCAATAACATCTCTAAACTTCTGATTCACAAACTTCCTCTTTAACTTCATGGTGGGGGTAATCTCATCATCATCCTCGGTCAACTTAATGTCAATCAGACTAAATTTCTTGATGGTCTCCACCCGGGCAAATTTCTTGTTGACTTTGTCCACCTCTTTCTGGATAAGCCTGATCACCTCAGACGCCTTGGTCAGACTGGCGTAAGTGGTAAAAGGAATGCGGTTTTCCTGGGCATATTCCATGACATTTTCATCATCGATCATAATGAGCGCGGTGAGGTACTTCCTCCCGTCTCCAATGACAATGGCGTCGTTGATATAGGGACTAAACTTGAGCTGGTTTTCGATTTCAGAGGGGGTGATGTTCTTTCCTCCGGAGGTGATGATGATGTCCTTTTTCCGATCCGATATGATGAGGTGGCCATCCTCGTCAATCTCTCCCACATCCCCTGTATGGAGCCATCCATCGACGATGGTCTCTGCGGTCTTTTCCGGGTCGTTGTAATATCCCATAAACACATGGGGCCCTTTCAGGAGAATCTCCCCGTCCTCGGCAATCCTGATCTCGGCCCTGGGAAGGGCCTTCCCCACCGTGCCGAATTTTACATCGTTTTCATAATGGATCGAAGTGGGGCCACAGTTTTCGGTTTGCCCATAGACCTCCCGCATGTCGAGCCCGAGTGAATGGTAGAACTTGAGGAGATCGGGGGAAATTGGGGCAGCCCCGGACAAAAGATATCGGGCCCTGTCCAATCCTATGGATTTCTTGAGGTTTTTTAAGACCGTCCAGTCCGCCAGTTTGAAGAGGAGGGCCAGGTAAAGCGGAGGTCTCGATCGGCTCAATCGATGATCCGAGACCTTTTGACCAATACCCATCGCCCATTTGAAGGCCAATTTTTCCAAGCGGGTCGAATCTCTCATTCGGAGTACCAGCCCGGAATAGAACTTCTCCCAGATGCGGGGGACGGCAAAGAAGACCGTCGGGGAGACCTCACGGATGTTTTCAGGGACCGTATCCAGCTCCTCCACAAAATTTATGGTAAAGCCTGCCAGAAGGGGGTTGAAGACCGACACCATTCGCTGGGCAATGTGGCAAAGAGGCAGGAAGGAGAGTATCTCGTCGTTCTCATATCCGGGATTGACATGGTCCTGCATTTCCATGACGCTGAGGATGTTTTTGTGCGAGATCATGGCCCCTTTGGGCGGGCCGGTGGTGCCGGAGGTGTAAATCAGGATGGCCAGATCATCGGGCTGAGGTCTGTGGAGAAGCCCTTCAAAAAGCCCGGGGTCTTGTTGATCCAGATCCTTTCCCCGTCCCAGCAACTCATCAAAGCTCATGAGCATCGGGTCTTTGAAATCCCGGAGCCCTTCCATGTCCATGACGACGATCTTTTCAAGAAGAGGCAGTTTATCCCGAACCTGTAATATCTTGTCCAGTTGTTCCTCGTCTTCGGCAATATAAAACCTCGCCCCGCTGTGGCCGACCACATACGCCACCTGCTCTGGAGAGTCTGTGGGGTAGATCCCCACGGTCACGCCTCCCGCGGCCAGAATCCCCATATCGCTGTAAAGCCATTCCGGGTTATTCTCGCTGATAATGGTTGCACGATCGCCCTTTTTCAGCCCGAGGGCCCCCAACCCCAGACCGACATATTTTGCCTTTTCCCCATAGGTCGCCCACGAGATATCCCGCCAGATGCCAAACTCCTTTTCACGCATGGCCGTCCGGTCGCCCCACTCTTGCACCCGACGCCAGAACAGGAGAGGAACCGTGTTTAGGTCCGGACCCAACGAGTTTCTCAGTGCCTCTTGACCCCTTAGCGCCATTTCTTCTTCCTCTTCCACCTCTTGGTTCCGCGGATACTCTCTTCCTTGATGCCCAGATAAAACTCCTTGACGTCTTCGTTCTCCATCAACCCCCGGCAGGTATCCTCCATAACGATCCGGCCCAGTTCGAGGACATACCCGATGCGGGCCAGCGAAAGGGCCATCAGGGCGTTTTGCTCCACCAGGAGCATGGCCGTTCTTTGTTCCTTGTTGATTCGCCTGATGATCCCAAAGATCTCTTTCACCAGCAAAGGCGCCAGCCCCAGAGAGGGTTCGTCCAGGAGCTGGAGCCTTGGTCGGGCCATCAGGGCACGGGCAATGGCGAGCATCTGCTGCTCCCCGCCGCTCATGTTGCCTGCCAGCTGCGAGGCCCTGGCCTTGAGGATAGGGAAATAGCCGTGGACCGCCTCCAGGTCTTTTTGGGTGGCTGCGCGGTCTTTCCTTAGATAGGCACCCATCATGAGGTTTTCCCTGACTGTGAGGTCATGGAATATCTCCCTTCCCTCGGGGACATGGGAGATGCCCAGCCGGACAATCTTATCGGGGTCCATACGCTCTATTCTCTGCCCCATAAATTCTATGGTGCCTTTTTCCGGATCCATAACACCCGATATGGTCTTGAGAATAGTGGTCTTTCCAGAACCGTTCGCCCCCAGGATGGTTACGATGTCCCCTTCTTCAACCTCCAGAGAGACCCCTTTGATCGCCATGATCGGGCCATAATAGGTCTCGATATTTCTAACCTGTAGTAAAGACACCTTCCTCCCCCAGATAGGCCTTCCTCACCTCGGGGTGCCTCAGGACATCGCCGGGACTCCCATTGGCCAGGACAACGCCAAAGTTGAGGGCCAGCACCCGATCTGAGATCTCCTTTACCAGCCGCATATTATGTTCCACCAGGAGGATCGTGATGCCCAACTCCTCTTTGATATCGGTAATCCAGAAGCTCAGGTCCTCCATCTCTTCCATATTCATGCCCGAGGAGGGCTCATCCAGAAGGAGGAGTTCCGGTTCCATGGCCAGGGCCCTTCCCAGTTCAACGGTCTTCTGAACACCATATGGAAGACCGGCCACCAGTTGGTGACGGTATGCCTGAAGGTCCAGAAAATCGATGACCTCCTCTGCCTTCTCCCGACTCTTGATCTCTTGTCTCCGCACCGATCCGGTGAAAAGCGACTCAACCAGCAGGTTTGACCGGCGATGACGGTGCCGGCCCAGGAGGAGATTGTCGATAACGGTAGTGTTTTTGAAGAGTTCAATATTCTGAAAGGTACGGGAGATGCCCAGTTCGGCCACCACGTGGGGGCTCACCCTGGCAATGTCCTTGCCCTTGAAGATAAACGCCCCTTCATCCAGATTATAATAGCGATTGATACAGTTGAATATGGTGGTCTTGCCCGCGCCGTTCGGCCCGATAATCGAAAATACCTCCCCCCTGTTCACCCCAAAGCTCACCCCATCGAGCGCCCTCAGCCCGCCAAAGCTGATGGAGATTTTTTGCGCCTCAAAAAATGCCATCTAGTGCCTTTCTGCCTTTAAGTACTTTTTCTCTCGTCTAAAGGTATCTTTTTTATAAATGGGAAACATCTCAAAGTAGAATTTTGTCTTCCGCCATCTCCCGTAAATACCCATAGGTTCAAGGAGGATAAACAAGATGATCATCAGGCCGTACAGTGCCGCTTCAAGCCCGGTCTGGTCCGCCAGATATCTGGGCATGTAGTCCTTGGTCATGATGATCAGCTGGGGCAGGAATATAATAAAGCCGGCGCCAAAAACCGCGCCGTGGAGACTGCCGAGACCACCGATGATGATCATGGCCAGAAATTCTATGGAGACAAGGATGGTAAAGCTCTCGGGGTTTATAAAGGTGAGTTTATGGGCATAAAGACCACCGGCAACGCCGGTAAAAAAGGCGCTGATTGCAAAGGCCATGGTCTTATACTTCGCCATGCTGACACCCATGGCCTGGGCAGCGACCTCGCTGTCCCTGATGGCGATCAGCGCCCTCCCGGTGGGGGAGCGGAGGATATTCCTTGCAGCAAGAATAGTGAGGATCAGGACGGTAAGCGTCAGATAATAATAACTCGTCTCTGTCTCAAAGACCACAGGACCAATCGATGGGGGATCAACCATCATGCCCATGTTACCCTTGGTGAGGCTTTCCCATCGGACCAGGATCTCGTCCACGATGAAGCCAAACCCCATGGTCGCAATGGCAAGATAGAGCCCGGAGAGCCGGAGGGCGGGGAGCCCGATAAATATCCCCACAAAACCCGAGATCAGACCCGCAAGAGGAAGGGCCAGGACAAAAGGGACCCCGTTGGAAGAGAGGATGGCGGAGGTATATGCCCCGATGCCAAAAAAGGCGGCATGGCCTATTGAGACCTGTCCGGTGTAGCCCGTAAGGAGCATCAGGCCCACCGTGGCAACCGAATACATACAGATAAAGGTGAGCTGCGAGGTAAAATAATCATCCAATACGGTGGGTGCCAGAAAGGCCCCGATGACCAGCGCCAGGTACCAGAAAAAGGTGCTGGGGTATCTAAACAGCCGGATGTCCTGGTAGTAGTCCGTTTTCATCAGAAAGCGCATGCCCTTACACCTTCTTCTTCTGCTGAATCCCAAACAGCCCTTCCGGCCGGACGATCAGGACCAGGATGAGAATAATATATGCAGCGATATCTTTCCACCCGACCGGCAGATACACACCCGCCAGGCTCTCGGTGATACCGATGATCAGACCCCCCACGATGGCGCCCGGGATGCTCCCGAATCCGCCCAGGACCGCCGCTGGGAAGGCCTTTAAACCGATGAAGCCCATATTCATGTGAACAAAGGTGATGGGGGAGAGGAGGACCCCGGCAAAGCCCCCCAGGGCCGCACTGATGGTCCACGTGAGGGAAAACACCCTGTTTACGCTGATGCCCATATACGCCGCGGCAAGTTGATTCTGGGATGCTGCCCGCATGGCCACACCCATTCGGGTAAACCGGAAGAATGCAAACAGGATCAGAATCAAGGCCCCGGTCATCAGGATAATGGCCAGCTGCTCCCACGACAGGACCAGCTCACCATATCGAACCACCTTGTCCGTAAACGGCGTTTTGAACCCATAGGTGTCTGTCCCCCAACCCGGAACGATGCTGACACTGCTCCTGACAAAGTAGCCCAGGCCGATGGTGAGCATGACAATGGCAAAGACCGGTTCCCCGATCAGGGAGCGCAGCACGGTCCGCTCCAGTATCATCCCAAAGACCCCCAGTAGCACGGTCGCCAACAGCAGGGCGATCCAATATGAAAGCCCCAGGTAATTGATAAGGGTGAGGGCAATAAATGCCCCGAGCACCATCATCTCGCCCTGGGCAAAGTTGATCACCTCTGTTGCCTTGAAGATCAGGACAAACCCGAGGGCCACCAGCCCATAAATGCAACCGATGGAGACCCCGCTGAGAATGGTCTGAAGGATCTCATTGATGGATTCCATAGGCAGGTCGTTCCTCTAAACTGTCATCGATCTGGCTAATGGCAGGGAGACACTTTAATGAACACCGTTCATAATGAAATGTTTCAAAAGCATCAAGCAAAAAATATTGGCATGGGTAATGTTATGTGGCAAGGCTTGCTTCTCCGGCAAACGCGGGCCGGAGAGGATAGAACGGCTATAGCCCGATCATTTTTCCGATCACCTCCTTCATAATCTCGGTGGTCCCGCCCCCGATGGTGGCCAACCGCGCATCCCTGAAGGCCCTTTCAATGCCATATTCTCTCATGTATCCGTAACCACCATGGAGCTGGATGCACTGGTTGATCACCTTGACGGCCATCTCTGTGGAAAGGATCTTGGCAATGGAGACCTCCTTGGCAGGGTTTCTGTCCTGATCGAACAGCCAGCAGCAATGGTAGACATAGTGTCTGGCCGCCTCTATATCACAAAGCATGTCCACGATCTTGTGGCGGGTGACCTGGAACTTAGCGAGCGGCCTTCCAAAGACCTCCCGCTGCTTGACATACTCCATTGTCCTTTCAAGGACAAGAGCCGCACCGGCAACGGCGGTAATAGCCGCCACGAGGCGTTCCCCCTGAAAATTGATCATCACCTCGAGAAACCCTGCATTCTCTTCCCCCAGCAGCCTGTCCTTTGGAACGCGCACATCTTCGAAGACCAGCTCCGTTGTATCGGATGGGTGCATGCCCATCTTTTCCAGCTTTCTGTTGACGTGGAAGCCTGGAAGATGGGTGTCCAGCAGAAAAAGGCTTATGCCGTCATATCCCTTTGTCGAATCGGTCTTGGCCGCCAGGGTGATGACATCGGCCCTGGCCCCATTGGTGATGAACGTCTTTGTGCCGTTGATCACATAGTAATCTCCGTCCCTTTTTGCCGTTGTCCTTATGGCCGCCACATCCGAACCGGCGTTCGGTTCGGTGACGCCGATGGCGCAGATCTTATCCCCTTTGATTATGGGAACAAGGTATTCCTCTTTCTGCTCCTTTGTTCCCAGGATGTTGATAGGGGGGGAACCCATATCGCTCTGGACCAGCAGGGCCATGTTCACCCCCCCGCAGCCCGACCTCGGCAGTTCCTCGCAATAGACCACCTTATAGAAATAGTCGCATCCTGATCCACCGACCTCCTCGGGGTAGGTAATCCCTATAAACCCCATCTCACCCGCCCGCTTGAACACCCAGTTCGGAAAGTCCTTCTGTTCCTCCCATTCCTCGGCATGAGGGGCAAGCTCGGTCTCCATAAACCGTCTCACCGTCTTTCTAAAGATCTCGTGATCCTCATTGAACCAGGGCGTCTTCATATTTCGCTCTACCTCCTAATCTCTTAAAACAAGTGAGTCCAAAGCTCTTCTAACCCATTGATACTTATGATATTATGTCGTTCAAAACGTCATTCCGGCGAAAGCCGGAATCCAGTGTTCTCAACCACTTATAGAAGCCCTTGACCCCGTTTACCGGATCCAGTCCGGCACAAGCTTCAACGGGGTGACGACTTTTTATGAGTCCATCAAGTTTCAAGTTTCGAGTTTCAAATATCTTTGGCTAGCTCTCAAAAATTCTTGGCTCCCGACCCTGTATGTTCCTGTATCTTTCTGTGTTTCAATCCCCATTCCCCATTCCGCATTCCGCAATCTAACTTGCCCAATTTCTGAGTTTCCTCTTCTCCACCTTTCCTACCAGGGTCCTGGGGAGGGAATCAACAAATTTGACGCGAGATGGGATCTTGAACTTGGTCATCCTTGACTGTGCGAAGTTGATCACTTCCACTTCGGAGATCTCGTGTCCGGAACGGCGGACGACAAATGCCATGATCCCTTCTCCATATTTCTCATCCGGAATACCGATGACCGCCACCTCTTTAATGGCAGGGTGTTCTTCAAGGTATCCCTCGATCTCGCTCGGATAGATATTATAGCCGCCCTTTATGATCATGTCCTTCATCCGGTCGGTAATGAAAAGACAGCCCTCATCATCGAGATATCCCACGTCACCGGTATGGAGCCATCCCCCTCGCAGCACGGTCGCTGTATCCTCGGGCCTCTTGTAATACCCCTTCATCACATTCGGCCCTTTGACCACGATCTCTCCCTGCTCCCGGTGAGGGAGTTCCCGGTCCTCGCCATCAAAGATCTTGACCTTTACGCCGGGCAGGGGGACACCACACGACCCCTTCTTAAAGGGCATGCTCGGCCGGCAAAGGGCCACGGCCGGTGAGGCCTCGGTAAGGCCATAGCCTTCATACATCTTGCAGTTGAATCTATTGGTAAAGGCCTTGTACAGTTCCTCGGTAACGGGTGCTGCGCTGATGGTGCACCGTTCCAGGGAACTGGTGTCGTACTTTTCTGCCGCGGGGTGGTTCACGAGGATCTGGTACATGGTGGGGACACCGATAAAGTTATTGACCCGGTAGGTTTCGATGAGCCTGAAGATCTCTTCCGGGTCGAACCAGCGCATGAGGACCCCATAGGAATCCCTGTATGGGGAGAGGTTACCCGCGTTCATGGCCACCACCCCGAAGGAATGGGCCAGGGGAAGGCAAAGGAGTGAGATGGAGGCCTTTTTCCACTCATTGGCCTCCCAGGCCCCGACGGCGTTGGTGTAAAGGTTATGGTGGGTCAACATGACCCCCTTGGGTCTACCGGTCGTGCCGGACGTGTAGATCATCAGGGCTACATCGTCTTCAGCCATATCTTCGATTCTCGCATCGACAGGGCTTTTTTCGAGGAGACCGTGAAAGTCTACCTGATCCCCACCGTCTTCCCCCCCAAGGACGATAAGCCTCTTTATCCGGGTGTCCTGTGAAATGGCCTTTTCAACATTGGGCAAGAGGTCCTTGCTGGTGATGAGGACCCTGGCATCGGAGTGTTCAAAGATATAATGCATCTCATCCGGACCCAGAAGAAACATCACCGGGATGATCACCGCCCCGATCCGCCAGATCCCCTGAAAACAGGCAAACACCTCAGGCGAATTCGGGAGGCATACCGCCACATGGTCCCCCCGTCCGAGCCCCAGGGACTTGAGCCCGCCCGCCATGCGGCGACCCATCTCGCTGAGCCGCACGTTGGTGAACTCTTCCCCTTCAAAGACAATCGAAACCTTCTCACCCAGTTTTTCAAAGTTCCTCTTTGCAAGGTTTACGAGATTCACCCTGAGCTCCTGTCAAGAAATTTCATCTACCACCTTTGATACCCGCCTCTTTTCCTCACGCCTTGAGCCCTGCGCCTGGATGCAGGGACAACTTTCTCAGGATGGCACAAACGAAATAATTGGCGTTTACGGAATCTCCTGAGCATTAAACGACCCGCGCCCCTGCATAACGGTCTTTTAAGCGCTGGTCAAGCCCTTCCCTGTCCATTTTTGTGGCCATGGGCAGAAAATCGAGGATGTCCTGTGCGGTTATCCCGTCCTCGCCTCTATCTTCGGCTGCCAGATCCCCTGCAAGCCCGTGGATGAACACACCCTTTGCAACCGCCTCCTCAACGGATAGTCCCAGTCCCAACATGGCAGCAATGGTTCCGGTCAGGACATCCCCCGACCCTGCTGTGGCCATGCCCGAATTCCCGCTGGTGTTTATGACGACCCGCTGGTCGGGATACCCGATCAGCGAGTGGGCCCCCTTCAAGACGATAATCGCGTTCAACTCCCTGGCGGTTCGCTGAAGGACATCGACCTTGTTTTCATCAATATCCGGGACACCCATCCCGGTAATCCTCGACATCTCCCCGAGATGGGGGGTCAGGATGGTCTCTGCCGCTCTTTGTTTTATGATATCAAGGGACCTGCTCACCGCTGTGATGCCGTCACCGTCGATGAGCAAGGGCGTCCTGATCTCCACCGCCAGCTCCCTTACAAGCTGCTGGGTTTCTTCATCCAACGACAGGCCCGGTCCCAGAACGACCATGTCCATACTCTCTGATAGCTCGAGTAGCGGGCCTTTGTTTTCGATGGATATACTGCCATTGGGCGTCTCTTTCTGCGGGATAAAAACGATCTCGTTCCCCTTATTGGCAATAAAGGGAGTGATTGAGGCCGGGGAGGCCAGCCTGGAATACCCGCCTCCGGCCTTGAGAAAAGAGAGGGCAGCAAAATAGGGCGCCCCAAAGTAGCCGGAGGCCCCAGCTATGAACAAGGCCTGGCCAAAACTCCCCTTATGCCCATCTCTATCCCTGGCAGGAAGCGGCACCGGATGATTGATCCCCACCCTCAGATCTTCACTGTCATAGAGCGAGGGTGGAAAGGATATGTGGGTGACATATAGCCTCCCGCATCGATCGTGTCCAGGATAAAGCAGATTTCCTATCTTGGGGAGGCCAAAGGTCACCGTGTAATCCGCCCTGACAGCCACCCCCCTTATCTTTCCCGTGTCGCCCGAGACCCCGGAAGGAATGTCCGCGCTAAATACGGTCTTTCCACTCCCGTTGATCAGTTCGATGACCTCCCTGTAGAGGCCGCCGACATCCCGCATCAGGCCCGTCCCAAAGATGGCGTCCACAATGGCATCCGAGTGGACGACATCACTCCGAATGTCTTCCACGGATTCGACCTCTTTGATCTCCATGGGGAGGCGCAAGGCTATCTCAAGATTCGTCTTTGCCGCCCCCCGGTATTTCCCCCGGTCTCCCAGGATAAAGACCTTGACATCCCCGCCATTTGAAAGGAGCTTCCTTGCCACAACAAGGCCGTCACCGCCATTATTCCCGATCCCGCAAAAGACAATAAATCGCTTGCCCTTTACGCCGACTTTATTCCGGATGACAAAATAGACCGCCTCACCGGCGTTCTCCATCAGAAGCTCTTCGGATATACTGAATCGCTCAATGGCAGTCCTGTCCATTTCCCTCATCTCAGCGACGGTGCTTACCTTCATCTTGTATTCCCCCCTCATTCTCGACCGGCGCGGGTCCGGCCTCTCGCATTGACAGAAAGAGGCCCCCAGTTTATCTAAACCTTTAAAAAATTCCAGGAAAATATCTGGCGGCGACAGGCCCGGCCGATCCCTTTGGTATCATCCCTACCCATTTTTCCCTATTTTGATTAAATCGTAAAAAGTCGAAAATCATCTCTTTCAGTCATTCCGGCGAAAGCCGGAATCCAGTTCTTTTAGGCATTTATAAGATCTCTGGCCCCCGTTTACCGGATCGAGTCCGGCACAAGCTTCAAAGGGGTGACGACTTTTGGGGAACCATCAATTTTGAAAAAACATCTATCCACAAGGGGAAAATCAATGCTATAATAGCACTAAATTTGAAACGATTCCGTCTATTCAAGATGTTACTGCAAGAAGCGTTTCATCCCAGGAGAAGACAGGATGGGCATGTTCAAAAAGAAGGTAAAAGTCATTAACAGCAAAAAACCCGAACAATTCTTTGAAGAAGAGTTCTGGATAGATACCGGAGCCCTCTACTCTTTCATTCCCGAAGATCATCTTCAGAAAATAGGCGTAGAACCATCAGTGAAGAGAAACCTGATCCTTGCAGATGGTCGGCAAGATACCAGGCTGCTCGGTTTCTGTGACTTTCAAATAGAAGGCCTTGAAGGCAGTATCCCTTGTCCCGTGATTTTTGCGCCAAAGGGTTCTCTATTCTTGCTTGGCGCAACAGCCTTGGAGAACTTTGGGGTGGATGCAGATCCAATTCAAAAGGAATTGAAACCAATCCTGGCAATCATAGGTGGCTTCCTGGCATCGCAGTGAAAATCGCCGCCAAGAGGTTCGGAGAGAGTAGAGGAGGACACCCCTTCAACCCAAATGGACGCGATTATGAGCGGATTATTTGATAATATCAGAAACCATCTTTCCGATGCAGTTGCTTATTACTGGCAGACGCGTAAGGCACAAAGAGAACAGCAGAAGAGAAGAGGTGTTTCCGATGCCGGACTCAGGAGTGCTGTGACGGGTGGTGCCCAGATGGACGGCTTTATCCGTCTTTTTACGGAAATAATCATTGATGCGGGCATGGCGGAAAGGCATGTTTTCAGGAAAAAACTGCTTGAGTTGCCGGGCTTTTTCCGTCCAACCAAGGAATGGGACCTGTTAGTCGTAAAGAACGGCCATCTAATTGCGGCAATTGAAGCAAAATCTCAAGTGGGTCCATCTTTTGGGAACAATTTCAACAATAGAACGGAAGAAGCAATGGGTAGTGCCCTTGACCTTTGGACCGCTTTCAGGGAAGGGGCTTTCAATGGTGGGGTTCAGCCTTTTCTTGGCTATTTCTTTATGCTCGAGGATTGTGATGCTTCAAATCGCCCGGTAAGGGTCAAAGAACCGCATTTCAGAGTTTTTCAAGAATTTGTCGGATCATCGTATATGAGAAGGTATGAGCTCTTTTGCCGTAAGCTCGTTCTCGAACGCCATTACACAGCGGCGTCTTTCATAACCTCAGATAGCGACACCGGTCTTAGGGGTATGTATAAAGAGCCAGCGAATGATCTCTCATTTTCAGTTTTTCTCAAATCTCTTGTCGCTCACGTCGGAGC
>CAZXCQ010000123.1:0-17574 GCA_964639275.1 uncultured Desulfobacteraceae bacterium
TTGTCTTTGTTTCTAACGCTGAACCTGTGAACCCTGAACCTGTGAACGGCTACGCAAGACTTTACTTTTCAAAAACGGCCCGTATCTCCTCAATAATTAGCGGTAAACATGTTTACCGCTAATTATTGAGATGTTACAACGGTCCTTATTTATTTATCAATATCGATCTGACACGGTCACAGTACCCCTGGCTTTCGGGATCAGCAGCGACAAGATCTATTTCCGAAGGGGAGGAGACCCCGAGCCCCAGTTCAACGGCCCGTGAAATCTGTTCCTGTTCAAAGACCGGCTTGTTCATGATAGCGCGATTGCTCCCCAGGGCCTTCAGGACGGCCACCCCCACGGCATCGATGGCAATCCGATCGGTTGAGGCGAGAAAGACATCGCCGCTGGCCCTTTTTCCGGTCATGGGCCCGCCGTCCACAAAGGCATCGATCCCGTCCAGGATGATGAGATCAGGTGTAAGCGGTTGGTTTATCTCGGCAATCATCTTTTGCTGGTGAGGGGACTGATGGAGTTCACTCATGTATGGGAAGCCATGTCTTGAGGTGGGTACGACTCCCACATGGAGTTTGAGGGAGAGGGTAAAGACGCCGCCAAACTGGTGGGTCTTGAGACAGCAGGTGCACAGGAGGCATTCGGCCTCCAGGATTGGACGCGCCACCCGAAAGCCATTTGACCAATGGCTATCCTTTGGCCTGATCTCAACCCAATCGCCCTGTTTGAGATCGTCAAAATCGATGATCTTGACCTGTTTCTTTTTGAGAAGCGGTAGGATTCCCTTTTCCTCCATTACCTTGCGTGTGGGCGGATAGCTCCTTTCGCCAAGGGTGATTGACTTGGCGCCCATCTTCCAGGTCTCGTCCACCAGGGCCATCAACGTCTCATTGTCTGTGGAGCCGGGGGCCCGGTCTGCCGTATTGAAGTTGGGTTTGATCAAGACATCTTTTCCCTTGATAGGATTGATCTCCAGGGCCTCCAGAGATGCCTTGACCCCCCTTATACGGTCTTTGGTCTCAACAAATGTAACCCGGCTCATACGGACCTCCTTTCAAATTCATTCGGTCGTGAATCTGTAATTCCTTGACCCCTTTGAGGATTCTCTGCTAGAAAGACCCGAACAAAGAAACACCGTAGCCGTTGGGCGGGGAACCTTTGAACCCGTGAACGGTTACGTGTCCTTTTTACAATTCAAGAGCAGATAGGTCAAGCGTATCAACTCAATAATCTGCGGCAATCTGACCCCTCCCCGGTGAAGCGGGAGGCATGGGTGGGGGTGACGCAAGATCTCAAGAAGCAGGGGGAAAGGTGTGGCAGCGGGGTATTCAAATCGGAGAAAGGAGGTCAAAAAATGGCTACATCACCTATCGAGCCTCTCAAGGCAGAGGTCATGAACGTTAGAGGGGAGTGCAGCGCCGGACACAAAAAGGGGGATACCTTTACGATTGGCTGCTATGACAGCGGGGGCCTATGTGGGTTTTTCTATCACGACATATTCCCGAGCCTCAGCGTTATGCAGTTCGGTGGAAAGTACCCCTGGGCACCACAGGACAAGTTGGAGATCGAATGCGTGGACAAGCAAAATGCCGTGACCCTGAGGATTACCCGGGAGGATTGAGCGTTGGGCCTGTTTGTGGTGGACGAGGAGAAGTGCAAACGGGATGGGGTGTGCGTTTCAGAGTGTCCGGGGAAGCTCATCAAACTCAATGATCAAGACCCGGTGCCTGTTCCCATTGAGGGGGCCGAGGCGCTGTGTATTGATTGCGGCCACTGTGTGGCCGTATGCCCCCACGGGGCGATGACTCATCGGTCCATGTCGCCCGAGCAGTGCCCGCCGATAAAAAGGGAGTGGCTTCCTGGCCGGGAAGAGGTGGAACACTTCCTGCGTGCCCGCAGATCCATTCGTGCATATAAGGACCGGCCGGTGGAGCGCGCGGTAATCGGCAAACTGATCGACATTGCCCGCTTTGCCCCATCAGGGCATAATGTCCAGCCGGTACGGTGGCTGGTAGTCTTCCAAAGCGACCATGTCCGTCGCCTGGCAGGGTTGATTGTGGACTGGATCCGTTACCTGGTCGAACGAGGGGACCCGCTCGCTGAGACCCTGCATATGGACCGCATCATTACGGAGTGGGAAAGGGGGGAGGACAGGGTCTGCCGGGCTGCGCCCAATATCATCGTGGCCCATGCCCCGCAAAACGAACGGACCGCCCAGGCGGCCTGCACCATTGCCCTTAGCTATCTGGAGCTTGCCGCACCTTCCTTTGGTCTGGGGGCCTGCTGGGCAGGATATTTCAATATGGCGGCCAATGGGTGGCCCCCTTTGCAGGAGGCGCTCTCGCTCCCCGAGGGGCACATCAGTTATGGAGCCATGATGGTGGGCTACCCCAAATACCGGTATCATCGACTCCCGCTCAGAAACGATGCCCTTATCAGCTGGCACCGACACTAGGCCAGTTCAGGCCTCCACGGTGATCCTTGTTCGAGAGGGACATGGCAGGGTCTTGGTCTATCTCCTCCGGCGGAGCAGCCACAGCCGCTTTATGGCCGGGAGGTATGTCTTCCCCGGCGGGCCCTCCTGATTCTTCCCTCGGATCCCATGTATGATTCGGAATTTGATCTGGATACCCGGCCGCTGGAAAAGACCCCTGTTCCGACCGGCGAGGCCTTTTCCAGGCTGTGGTATGACGGGCGAATATGGCGGCCTGCTATCCCTTGATTATCCTAGGAAGCATCATGTGATGATGCGGACAGATGGATATGGGGTTTTGATAGGCACAACCTGCAAAGGCAACAATATATTTTCTCAGGTCGGGAAACGAGACCACCTCATCGACAAAACCCCTGTTGGCGCAGTAAATGGGGCGGGAGTTGTCGTGATATTGTTTTGCAAGGGCGTTCATTTTGTCAATGACCGGTCCGAGGGGACGGCCCGCATCTTTCTCCTTGACCAGCCTCCTGGCAAATGAGGCGGCAGCCGCTGTCTCGCCATGCATGACATAGATCTCGGTGGTTGGGGTTCCGAGAGTAAAGGCGTTGTGGTTATTGGCCGTGGGCCCCCCCATGATGTAATGGGCAGCCGCTGTCCCCTTTCTCAAGACGATACATATCTGGGGGACATCGGTCTGCTCAATGGAGTAGATGAGGGATTGACCGAGTCCCAGGAGTTCCGCCTTTTCGGCGATATCCCCGACGTCGATCCCGGAGGTATCCTGAAACCACACGATGGGGACCCTGTCCCGGCCGCAAAGGGTCACAAATTCGTTCATCTTGATCAACCCCTGGCGGTAAAGCTTGCCGCCGATACCCGGATAGGGGGCATATTCGGGATAGTTTGCACCCAGGAATCCCTGACGGTTGCCGATAAATCCCATCAGAAATCCATCGATCTTGGCCAGGCCGGTGTAGACCTCCGGTCCATAGTCGGGCCGAAACTCCATATGTTCGCTGTTATCAAAGATCCTGGCGAGTACTTCATCAAAGTTATAGCTCCTTTTCTGGTTGAAGGCCACCAGGTGGTTGATATCCTCCCCTGGAAACATGGGCTCTTTTGGTTCTGCGACCCGGAAAAACTCCGGGTCATAGGCCGGTACCATGCCCACGTATTTCTTGAGGGCATCCAGGACCCCTTCTTCTGTCTCATACACCTCTTTAAAGAAGCCGGTCTCGTTGTAGTGGATCGGGACACTGCCGGGCGGGACCTGTTTGAAGTGGCGGGTTGCCTCAATGAGCTGTACAGCGCCTTCCTCATCAAAGTAGCCCTTTGGGCTCATCCCGCTCACGATCCCCCCGCCCCCCACGGCGATGTTGGCATCTTTGTGGGCCAAAAGGATTGTTGGGCTGATTCCCTGATATCCTCCGCCGGCCGGGTTTGTCCCATATATCCCGGCCAGGACCGGTACCCCAATCTTTTCCAGTTCAGCATGACGGAAGAATGTTGTACCGTTCCCCCTTCGGTTGGCGTATACCTCTTGCTGCTCTGTCAGCTTTACACCACTGCAATTCACGATCCATACCAGGGGCAGATGAAGCCTCTTGGCCAGATCCGTGACCCTTAACTGGTTGTCGGCCTGTCCTGCTACCCAGGCACCGGCCATCACCTTATTGTCAAAACCGATAACCACGGCCCATTTGCCGTTGATCCTGGCAAGTCCGTCAATCACCCCGGTGGTCCCCTCCTCATTAAACTGCGGGTCATACAGGGTATGAAGCGGATACCATGTGCCGGGATCTATCAGGTATTCAATCCTTTCCCAGACGGTCAACTGCCGCCTCTTGTGGATGACCTCCGTAGGGATACCGGCGTTTTTTACGGCCTCCACTGCCCCGGCAATCTCTTTTTCCACCTCCTTGATCTCTTCGACATTCTGCCTGGTATCTTCCCTTTTTTTGTCTGTCAGAGGAGTTCCAATAGGTGCCATTTTTTCAAAATAGGGTCTCATGTCTTCCTCCATGGTATGGTTTTGTCTTTTTGTCCATTACCCGGACCTGTTGAGTCGTTATGATCGCCAATCCCCTACCGGTTGGCCTTCCGGATATCCAGTTGGTCAAGCGCAATAATCCACTTGCAGATGTTGGAGGAACCCTCCACGATCTGATAAGTGGGGGCATCACGGTAGTATCGGGCCACCGGATACTCGGTGGAATACCCGTAGGCACCCAGGATCTTCATCGCCACATGCGATGCCTTGACCGCCACTTCTCCAGCCAGGTACTTGGCATGGGCAACCTCGAGGGTGTTACCCAGTTGGCCCTGATCCTTTTGCCATGCCGCCTTATAGACAATCAGACGAGCCGCCTCGATTTCCGCAGCAATCTGGGCGATCATATCCTGAACCATCTGGAACTGGCCGATGGGTTTTCCGAACTGCTCTCTTTCCTGGCAATAGGATGTTGCGGCATCCAGACATGCCTGAGCCACCCCGACACCACCGGCCGCTGCTGAGAGGCGTGTCTGGTTGAGTGATCCGAACACGATCTTTGCTCCATCCCCCGGTTTCCCCAGGATATTTCCCTTGGGGATCTTTGTGTCTTCCAGATAGATCTCGCCCGTGGGAGATGACCTTGACCCCATCTTGTCCAGTTCGGTCGTGCTGATGCCGTTAAAGTTTTTGGGTTCAATAACAAAGGCAGACAGGCCTTTTCCCCTGGCATCCCGGTCGGTGTAGGCATAATAGATCAATACGTCGGCCAGGGTGGTGTTGGATATCCAGGTCTTGGAGCCGTTAATAACCCAGTGGTCCCCCTTATCGACTGCAACGGATTTCAGGGCCATGACATCAGAGCCTGCATTGGGTTCTGTGATGGCAAACCCGCCCATATATTCGGCACTCACCAGTTTTGGGATGTACTTCTCCTTTAGTTCATCAGAGCCGTATCTGTCGATGGTAAATGCACAACCCAGGGCCTGCATGTTGATCTGGACCCTTAGTGAGCTCGAGGCACGCGCGATCTCTTCAGTCAGGATCATGGCAGCCAGCCACCCCATTTCATTACCGCCGTATTTTTCGGGGATCACGGTGCCAAAAAAGCCCAGCTCACCCATGGGCTTTATGACCTCTTCATAGGGGAAATAGTCATTTTCGTCCCACTCATCCGCGTAAGGGGCGATCTTTTCCGTAGCAAAACCTCGCGCCATCTCTTGTAACATCTGTAGTTCTTCGCTTAGGTCAAATTCCATATGGGGTACCTCCTTGGAAAATATCCAGAGAACAGTCTCGTTTGGCAACAACTCAATAAGCAGAGGGGAAGACCGGGGCGTGGGGAAGAAAAACAGACCCCATACCCCACAACAATCCATTGCTCCCTCGCCTTTGAGAAGTTACTTTTGTTATTGGACTCGATATATATATCATCGATCGATAATTCGCAACAGTTTTATTTACATTATAGCTACAATTTAACTACTTTTGCGATCGCGCGCCGGGGTATGGCGCGTGGTGCCTCCCGCTCGGACAGGGCTCTGGCCGACTCGGATCGGAGGTGGGTCGCCCTGTGGGGCACGGGTTTGGATTGTGAGTTGAGAGTTTTTGTCTTTTTTTGGCCGGAAACTAGTTGACCTTTGTATCCAAACAGGTTAATAAAAGGTCCGCATTGTAAATGGACAAGGCAGTTTCCCAGATATATTAAGGAGGTAGATGGAGTGATGGAGGCGATAGCCATAAATCGAAAAGACACCAGGCTGAGGGTTGCCCCGGAGTGGGCCGATGTGTGTTTTACCTGCGGGACCTGTGCCGGCGGGTGTCCTGTGACGGGTGTGGACGGGCTGGATCCGAGGAAGGCCGTCCGTATGGCGGCCCTTGGGCTGGATCAGGAACTGATCGATTCGCGATTTCCCTGGATCTGCACCCTGTGCGGCCGCTGTGAGTATGCCTGTCCCCAGGGGGTTGAGATCCTCAAGATGCTGCGAAAGGCAAGGGGTCTCCGGGAGAGGGATAAGGTGCCGGGTCCCATCCACAAGGGTGTGGTGATGGATCTTGAGCGGGGGAACAACCTGGGTATTCCGAAAGATGATTTTCTCTTTCTCCTGGCCGATCTGTCAAAGGAGATGGATGAGGATGAAGGTTTCCCGGGTTTTTATGTCCCTGTGGATAAAAAGGGTGCCAATATCCTTGTGACCGTCAATTCCAAGGAGCCCTTTGGCGAGCCTGATGACATGAAGTTCTGGTGGCGGATATTTTATTGTGCCAAAGAGGACTGGACCGTCCCCTCTGTGAACTGGGAGGGTGTAAACTGGGGGCTTTTCTCCGGTGATGATGAGGCGATGAAGACCTTTGTGGGGAGGATCGTAGAGCACCTGGAGCGACTGGAGTGCAAGACGCTTCTATTGCCCGAGTGAGGGCACGCATACTTTGCGACCAGGCTTGGTCTGCAGAACTGGTTTCCCGAGGTCTTTGAGAAATACAGGGTGGTATCGGTCCATGATCTCTTAAAAGAGTACATAGAGACAGGAAGGATAAAGCTGGACAAATCAATCCATGAGGAGCTGACCACCGTGCATGATCCCTGCAATTATGGCCGAAAGGGGTATAAGGCCTTTGGCCACGGTTATTTTGAGGAGCCCAGGTGGATCACCCAGCAGTGCTGTGAGAACTATGTGGAGATGTATCCGAACAAGATGAACAACTTCTGCTGTGGGGCTGGCGGTGGTGCCTGGGCCATGCCCTATGAGCAGGAGAGGATCTTTTATGGCCGTGTTAAGGCCAAACAGATCATGGACACGGGCGCCAAGATGGTCATTGCCCCGTGTCACAACTGCCGCGACCAGATCATGAAATCCCTGAACAAGGAATACGCCCTGGGCGTCGAGGTCAAGTACCTATGGGAGCTTGTGGCCGATTCGCTTGTTGTTGAACCCTGGAGCGAGGAAGAGATCAAGAAGGCCAATGAGCTAAGAGATGCTCAATATGAGAGAGATGAAATCGACCTGGACATGGAGTTCTAGAGAAAGACCGCAGAAGATTAAGGACCTGGCACAAAAAGGGCCCCCCGCTCTGAGGGAGGGCCCTTTTTTTACCACCAGGATACGGTCTTGTCGTGTTCAAAGACAAGATCGATCAGTTTTTCATAGTCCTCATCCTCATAGAGTCTAAACAGGGTCGTTTCTTCACCGTTTGAGAGGATGTCCATGAGTTTCTTTGTGTTTTCATCCGGTTCTGTCTTCAAAATGTGCAGCGTCTTCATCCCTAACTCCCAAATGGTACGATAAGATCCATCTCTTTGAGCTTCTCGCCGATCTTTTGGAGGCTCATATATTTGAAGCCATGTTTTTCCGCGTTGACCTTGTTGTTGGAGAAATACTCACACTCCATATCCTCTAACCATTCCAGGTTTTCCTTATACGCATCGGTCATGTCCACCTCGACATCCAGCACAAACATGTAGGAATAGAAATTCTCCACTGCCAGACCGAGTGTGGATCTGGAGCCTTCCCAGAGGTCCTCTTTCCTGCGGATCAGAAACGCCACGTGTTTGATATCTTCCATACTGTCCAGCCCTCCCTAAAAAACCAGGTACCGGTTACACATTTCGATCATTTCGCCGTTGCGCGCCTGTGTGGCGTAGTCCTTTTCGTCTACCCCGGGCACAGGGGGTTTGAGCCCGTGCCCTTCAAACCCGACATTACATAACGACAGCTTTGCCAGGCCATCGAGCTCTTTAAACCGAGGATCTTGAGTCAACAGGGTCCCGAGGTGGGTAAAGAAGACGGTCGTCTCTACGCCTTTCTTTTTCGCTGCCCTGCACAGGGCGATGATCTTTTCCAGATGACGATCAGAGGTCACAAACAACCCTAAAGATTTGGTCATACCCAGTCTCCCTTAATGAATGATTGTATCAATGTAACATCTCAATAAGTCGCGGTAAAACAACTGGATTCCGGCCCCGTATAAGATACGGGACCGGAATCCAGGCAATGAGACCTACCCTGTCAATCCCGCTATTTGTTGAGAAGATATGTATCAATTTAGCTTTCATCAAAATCGGAACTGAGCCAGGGGAATGGGGGTTCGCAATGCCCATTCCCCTGGTTTCAAGGTGTTACTTTCTTAGGTGTCTGATGATTTGGGATTATTTCACTTTGACATAAAAGCGCGTAAAACCCTCGTCGTCCTTGTCTCCAAGGTACTCATGCCCGGATCTCTTGGCAAAGGCCGGGAGATCATTCTTTGTCCCGGGGTCTGTGCCCAAGATCTCCAGTATCTGTCCCGATTTCATCTTCCCCGTGGCCTTTTTGGTCTTAAGAATCGGCATCGGGCAACTGAGCCCTCGACAGTCCAGTGTTTCATCCGGAGTGATATCTTCCACCATAATCCAAAAACCTCCTTTTCATTTGGTAACACCCTGGCCCTTTGAAATCAGGGCAATGGGGATTCCCAACCCCCATTGCCCTCTCCAAGTGCCAGTGTGGTAATTTATCCCTATATCTCCACTGTAAATTTGTCTGTCTCCTCGTTCCAGGTGGCAACGAGATAGTAGATAAGCATGATCGCCACTATGACGACCAGAGTCCATTTATATGTCAGATAATCCGGGAGAAAGACCCTGTGCCCCATCAGGGCGGTGAGGCCCGCCGAGGATCGAATCAAGGCCTTAAAGAGCGAGGTGGACAATGCAAAACAGATGACCGCCAGGATCAATTTGACCTGTCCCTCGCCGGCACGCCATACAGAACCGCTTCCGCACCCCCCGGCCACGACCATACCAAATCCAAATATGATGCCGCCCACCAGCCCCCCAAACCAGAAGGCCTGGGCCACGTAGGCACCTTCCGCCCTAAGCCCGCTCCATTTTAGTGCGGCGAAGCCCAGCACACTGATTATTATGCTGGTCACAATTGCCCTGGGGACCTCACCTTCGCCGGTCATAAATGGGTCGCGAAAACCCCTGACAAAACAAAAGCGCGTCCGCTGAATAATGATGCCAAAGGCTATACCGCACAGCAACAGGCCTCCCTCCCGTGTATAGGCCGATGAGGCGTAAATCCATGCACAGACAAAGGCCGCGACGAATATGGCCATACCGAGGTAGGGTTCGACCCGGAGCCAGCTAAACCGGTTGCCCTCCTTTTTCCCCATATCTCCACCGGTTGACCCTGAAGGCAGGTGCTCTAACTCCCAGTACAGATAACGCAGGCCCAGATAGGCACCCATAATCAGTCCCACCATCATTGCCAGACCGCTAAAAGAAAGGGCGCTTATAGCGGAGTAGAACCCCCCCACATTGCATCCCCCTGCCATGGCAGCCCCTATCCCCATCAGGGTCCCCCCGACGATCCCCTTGATCAGTTCCAGGGGCGGGGCCATGCGAATGGAGAACTGTTTGGACATGAGGGCCGAGCCAAAGGCCCCCCATAAGAGGCCCAGGGTGAGGATTGAGTTGGTGGAGATAAGGGGCGACATGGGTTTATGCCCGTAAGCACCCACAAGGCCAAAAAACCAGTCCCCCCAATTCCTCAGACCGCCGGCAACCCCCCATGGTCTGGCCCAGGCAAAGGTAATGATACTGACCACACCGATCAGGAGTCCTCCGACCCACATGGGCCAGTTTTCATAGAAAACGGTGTGATAGCCCCGCTTGAGGATGCCGGATAATACCTTTTCTCCGTTTTCATCATTCATTGCGATCTCTCACCCCGGCTAACAGCCCTCGTCGTCCACGATCTTAAATTCGGTCTTGGTCCCCTCGGCAGCCGGTTTGGGCGGAATCGGTGGGGCTGAAGGGGCTGCCCCCGCACCCTTTTCCTCTCTCTCGGAGGTCCCCGGCAGGATGAGTCTTGCATCTTTTTCCACATTTTCGGCCAATGCAAAGATCACGGCCTGGTCATAAAACCTCCATGCCGCCGAAGAGGTCGGGTCGGCCTGTATTGCCTTTCGGAAATAATTTTTGGCATCCAGGTATTTTCCCCTGTCATAGGCCTGTTTACCAAAACGGATCATCTTGGCGCAAAAGGCCTTATCAGGGATGAATAATTTTGGCTCTTCTGCAGGGGTCAGGGTGGGGTAGGCAAGCAAGACTGAAAACAAGATGCCCAGGAGGGTAACCAGGTAAGGCCTGCATCTCATGGTGGTCTCCTTTACTACTAAGTTTGAATTTATTTCAGAATACTACAGCTCATTGAATTTAGGGTACTTATTGCAGCCTGATAACTTGCCTGACACGTGGAATAGGCGAAATCACCACCTCCTCCTCTCTCCAGGCCGTAGGCTTGGCCATGACTATTTACGTTAAAGAAAAAAAGTGATAAAATCAAACTGTTTTTCAAAATAGCTCAAGCCAGCGGAAAAAACCTACCATAATTCAGACGTTGGCCGGTTGGTCATGGGACTCCTCAAAGCTGAGGTAAGACTTTCAATATAAGAGAGAGGTTTCTATCTTCACCTATGGGAAATGCCATGAAAGACAATATCAGAAAATTCGGTCAGGGATTCAATGAAAAGGGTGGAACCGTTCGGTTGATAAGGAGAAGCACTCAATCACGGGTAAAACTTAAGGCCGCCATCATCGGGGGTGGGAAGGCCTGCGATGATCTTTTGGTCCTCTTAAGCGACGAGCGACTTAATCGCCTGAACATGGAGATAGTGGGCGTGGCCGATCCCGACCCCGACGCTCCGGGAATCACCCGTGCCAGGGAAATGGGGATCTTTACTACCCCGGACTTCACCGAGCTTTACTCCCTCCCCGCTCTGAACATGCTTATCGAGTTGACCGGATCGATGGATGTTCGAGAGCGAATGATTCGTACCAAGCCGCTCGACATCAGTTCTATTGACCACCGGGGCGCTCGCCTCTTGTGGGATCTGATCCAGATAGAGAGCGAAAAACAGCATTTACAGGAAGAATCCCAGAGGGCCATCAGGAGGGAACGGGACTGGTGCCAGAGTGTGATAGATTCCTTTCCGGATAAGATTATGGTTCTCAATAGGGATCGCACGATACACAGTGTGAACAGGACCTATTTGAGTGCGCGAGGGTTAAGTGAAAAGGAGATATTAGGAAGGCGGTGTTACGAAGTCACCCACGAGGCACGCGGCGTATGTGGTAAAGAGGAACATCAATGTCCTTTCGAACAGGTGATTGCTACCGGAGAAAGCTGCTCAGTAGTGCATGAGCATTTGGATAGTAACGGTAAGGTTATTTTTGAAGATATCGCGGCAACTCCTATCCTGAATCAGGAGGGACAGATCGTTCAGGTCATCGAAGGTTTCCGGGATGTTACCCACAAGGTTCATCTGGAGCGTGAACTTAGAGAGTCTGAGCAAAAGCTTCGCCAGTTCTTAGAATCGGCGCAGGATATTATTTGTATCAAAGACCTTCAAGGACGTTATCTGTACTTGAATCCCGCTGCAACCGATTCTGTAGGGATACCGCGCGAGGAGGTTATAGGAAAGACCGATTTTGAGATATTCCCTCAGCGTCTGGCCCAGGCTATGGTGGCCCACGACAGGGAGATGCTTACCCACGGCGAGACCCTCTTTTTCTACGAACGAATGCATCTAGACGAGCATGTCCACTATTTCCATACAGTACGGTTCCCCATCCTGAACGATCAGGGGGAAATAACCTCTTTTGCCATTATCGCCCGTGATATGACCGAGGAGGTGGTCTTACAGGAAGAGGTACGCCGGAACAAAGAGTACTTGGAGAACATCCTCTCCAACACTTCTGACATGATTATCACCACCGATCTTGAGGGTAAGATTGTCACGTTCAATCGAGGGGCGGAAAATATGTTGGGCTACAGGATGGAAGAGGTCCTGGGAGTCCATATAGAAACCCTGTGGAAGGCACCTCATGAGCGGCGCCGCCTAATGGCTGAGGTCAAGGCCAAGGGGGCAGTAGATAATCGATCCGCCATACTTATTGCCAAGAAGGGACATGAGGTAGAGATTAGCCTGTCTCTGGCAGAGCTGCGGGAGAGCGGGGGCCGTGTTTTGGGTACCGTGGGAATAAGCAAGGATGTGACTGAAGAGAATCGGCTACGCCGTCAGCTTATTAGGCATGAGACAGAACTGAGGGAAGCCCACGACTTCATGAATAACATTATTCAGAATTCGCCCAATGCCATCATAGCAACCGATTCACACGGAAATATTATCAGATGGAATCCGGCAGCAGAAGAGACTATTGGATACAGGGCAGAAGATGTGATCGGCAAAATGAACATCGATAAGGTCTATCCCGAGGGCACGGCCAGAAGGGTGATGGAAATGATGCGAAGCCCCAGACATGGCGGCATCGGGAAATTGAAATCCTACCCCATGGTCTATGTAAGGCAGGATGGCGAAATCGTCGAGGGGAACCTTTCTTCAGCTATAATCTATGACGCTGAGGGAAAGGAGATGGCCTCTGTCGGGATCTTTGTGGACCTGAGGGAGAGACTCGATATGGAGCGTAGACTCAGAAATACCCAGGAGCAACTGCTGCAATCCGAAAAACTGGCGGCTATGGGGCGTTTGACGTCGCAGATTGCCCATGAACTAAACAATCCATTATACGGGATTATGAATACCCTGGAGCTACTGAAGACCGAGATCTCTCCTCAGAGCAAGAGGAGAAGGATCCTGGAGATGGCACTATCAGAAACGGTGAGGCTGACCGAACTGCTTCGAAAGATGCTCTCGTTTTCAAAGCCTGACGAGGAAGTGAGACAGCCAGCAGATATCAACACCATCCTGGATGAGATCCTGCTTCTTCACGAAAAGCAGTTGCGGGAGCATAGCATAAACATTTTCTCATCCTTCGAAAAAGAAATAGGGGAGGTCTACGCCTCAAAGAACCAGCTTCGACAGGTGTTTTTGAATATGATCTCCAATGCCAGAGAAGCCATGCCGGAAGGGGGTACCCTTACGCTGACAACTAGGGTTGTGGGCGATAATATTCAGGTAGAGATCTCTGATACAGGGACCGGTATCAGGGGAGAAAATCTTGATAAGATCTTTGATGCCTTTTTTACCACCAAGGATAATGTGAGAGGTGTAGGCCTTGGTCTGGCCGTCTGTTATGGGTTCATAAGAGACCATGGAGGCGATATCAAAGTAAAAAGTCAAGTGGGCTCTGGAACTACCTTTACCATCACACTTCCCCTTCACAAAGAGGCCCAGACGAGCAAATAACCGCCTGTCCCATGTTGTAAGAGGCAATGATCATTTTCAGGCAATTGTTACCGGAATCCAGAAGTTATAGATTTTACCAATTTTTATCTTAGCAAAATTCATAGTCAACTGTTTTTTCTTTTCAACAAACAGGGGTGAATGCCTTGCTAGAGCTGGTTTCTGGACTCACGCCTCTCGCCCACGCTAGTTCACTTTTTTAACTGAAATTACAAAATGTTAAGCGAGTTATCATTTCTGCGCAGACCTTTCCTTGGCTTGGGTAAGGGCAGGAATCTAAGGGCCAAATAGGTATTTATTGGACTGACGCTATTTTTTTCTTGACAAGCTATAAAAACTATAATAATTGTATTTTCTAAAATAACCCAAAATTTAAAGGAGTAACGTCATGGATGATATATTCACAGTGTTTAAGGCGAGCAAATACTGTAATGTATCGGCAAAGACCATTATCAACTGGATCGATTCTGGGCACATTAAGGCCTATAAGACCGTGGGTGGACATCGTCGGATAAAGAGATCAGACCTGGAAGCCTTTATGGAGAAGCAGGGGATTCCCGTTCCCAATGAAGACCAGGACGAGGGGCTGAGGCGAATACTTGTGGTGGACGATGATCCCATAATCGTGGAGACAATTGTTCAGGCCTTAGAGGAGGATGAACACCACTATGAGGTAATTTCCGCCTCTGATGGGTTTGAGGCCGGGCTCCAGGTAAACCATTTCAAACCCCATCTAATGATACTGGATATAATGATGCCGGACATCAAGGGCTATGAGGTCTGTAAGAAGCTCAAGGAGGATGAAGAAACCAAGGATACGAAGATTATTGTCCTTTCTGCATATCTGGACGAAGAGAAATTCAGAAAGATGAAGGAGTATGGAGCAGATGTCTGTTTTTCAAAACCGCTGCCATTGCCACAGTTAAAGGAGGAGGTGGCCCGTTTGTTGGGATTGACCTAGTTTTAGGAGGCACCTATGAAACTCAAAGAGGCATTGGATAAAAAGAAGTTTGTGGTCACATCTGAAGTCCAGACTCCTGTTGACGAGGAGCCGGAGGCCCTGGTCAGACGTCTGGAATTGGTGCGTGGCCGTGTTGACGGTGTGACCGTGGCGGAGCTGGACATCGAGGGGTTCGTTGGCGATAGCATCAAGACGTGCGAGCTGCTCAAGAAGAACCGTTTTGAATCCATCTACCAGACCACCACCCGGGACAAGAGCCGACCGCAGCTGGAAAACGACCTTCTGATTGCCCATGAAACAGGGATAGAAAACCTGCTGGTCTTCACAGAGGACTACAGGATCACTGGCGACAGTCTGCAGGAGATAATGTTTTTTCATGTGGATTCAGGGAAGCTGGCCTCTGTTCTGGAACATATGAGGGAGGGCGTTACAGTGGAGGGCAAGGAACTGCCCTCCAAGGCAGAATTCACGCTGGGCTCAGGGATTGAATCCCGTTGGGGAAGAGATGTGCCGGAGCTGGAGTTGAAAGAGATGGAAGAGATGACCCGGATGGGTACCGCCTTCTTTTTGACATCGCCCGTATTTGATGTTGCCCTGTTTGAGAAGTTCATCAGACATGTCAAGGGCTTTGGGGTGCCGATCATAGCGGAGGTCATGATCTTGAGGACGGCAGGCATGGCCCAGTTTCTAAACAGGCATTTCAAATCAGGACTGGTGCCTGAGTGGATGATCAAGAAACTTGCGCGCGCCCCGGACAGACAAAAGGCCAGTGTCGAGCTTTTTGCCGATATCGTGAGTGCCGTAAAGGAGCTTTGCCAAGGAGTTCATATCATAACTATTGGGGGAGAAGAAAGGCTTAGACACTACCTGGATGCGGCCAAACTGAAATAGTGGGAGCGAGAGAATTGGAAGATATAAGCCTCACCATCGACGGGAAGAGGGTCAGTTGTTCGAAAGGCACGAGCGTCCTTGTGGCCGCTGAGCAGCAGGGCATCAGGATCCCCAGACTCTGTTACCATCAAGAACTTGAACCTTATGGCGCCTGCCGTCTCTGCCTGGTTGAAGACGCAAAGACGGGACGTCTTATGGCATCGTGCGTCACTCCTGCCGCTGCCAATATGGAGATCCTAACAACCACAGAGCGCATAAAGAGACACAGGACCAACATAGTACGCCTGATGATGGCGGAGCATCCCGAGTCCTGTCTGGTGTGCAGCAAAGGGAACCGCTGCCAGCTGCGGGAGATTGCCGCCGATCTGGGCCTTGGCTATGCGGGCCTCTATCCCATCCCCAACTACAGACAGTTGGAGCAGACAAACCCATTCATTATCAGGGACCTGAGCAAGTGCATACTCTGCGGAAAGTGCGTCCGTGCTGACCATGAGTTGGTCGTGGCAGGGGCAATAGATTTCAATCTCAGGGGCTTCCGGTCCCACCCCGCAACCCTCCATGACCGGCCCTTGGAAGAGTCCAGCTGCGCCTTTTGCGGGACCTGTGTCTCCATATGTCCCACCGGCGCACTAGCCCCCGTGGCCTCCGGATGGGTCGGTACCCCGGAGGCGGAGTCCTTGTCAATATGCGGATTTTGCGGCGTTGGTTGTTCGATCTTCGTTGGTCATGCAGCGGGGAAGGTGATTGAGACCAATCCTGCTCACCTCCCCGGGAGCGTCAATGGTGCCGCACTCTGCGTACGGGGGCATTTCGCTCACGATTTCCTCAACGCCGACGGGCGATTGACTCAACCCCTTCTCCGGAGGGACAGTGGCCTTGCCCCCGCATCATGGGGAGAGGCCCTGAATACCGTTTACAGACGATTATTGGAGATCAAGGGCGAGTATGGGCCTCAAAGCATAGCCTTCTTTGGCTCCTCAAAATGTACCAATGAGGAGAACTATCTCTTCCAAAAGATAGCTCGGGTCCTCCTGGCCACAAACAACGTGGATAACGGCGGGTATATGGCTGGCCGGCCGGCCATCGACCTGCTTTACCAGAGGACCGGCGGCGAGTGTGGCGTAAACCCGTTTAGATCCCTCCTAAAGGCTGAATCGATCCTGGTCCTGGGAGCTGACCCGAGCCACTCAACTCCGGTCCTTGCCTATTATCTCAAGAGGGCTTCGAGGAAAGGGATACCGCTGGTGCTGGTTGATCCCAGGAAAACTGATCTCGCTGTTTTTGCCCGTCTCTGGCTGCCTGTATCTCCCGGGAAGGATGCCGACCTGATCAATTGCCTTGCATCAGTCCTGTGGAAGAATTTCTCAAATGATCAGAATTTTATTGCTCGCTTCACAGAGGGCTTTCCCAGCTACACGGACGGCCTTTCCTCATTCAACCCCGAGAGGCTCAGTCTGGCGGCGGGAGTAAAGACACGGTCAATAATAAAGGCCGCCGAGATCCTCAAGGGTAGGAAGATAGCCCTTGTGATTGGACAAGGTGTTACTCTTCAAAGGTCCGGCCGGCAGTGCATGGACGCGCTCATGAATCTATCCCTCATGACCGGAAGCCTTGGATGTGAAGCAGGTGGCGTTTATCTCCTGTCCCGGGAGAACAATGAGGTGGGCGCATGGGATATGGGAAGCGTGCCACACGCCTTGCCGGGCCGTGAACCCCTGAGCGAGGATAAGGTCCGGCAAAAATGGGAGAAGGCCTGGAGGGCTAAGATATCACCCGACCTAGGCCTTAATGTGGTTCGGATGGTTGAAGAGGCGGAAAAGGGGAATGTGAAGGCCCTGTACGTAATGGGAGAAAATCCCGTCCGGTCTCTCCCCCAAAGTGAGCGAGTAAGGAAGGCCCTGAAGAGGCTGGAATTTCTGGTAGTCCAAGACATTCTTGCCAATGAAACGTCCGAGCTTGCACACGTGGTCCTGCCAGGCGCGGCCTCGTGCGAAAAGGCAGGTTCATTCACCAACATGGAGGGGAGGATACAGGCCTTCGAAGCCGTGGTCCCCCCCCCCTGGAGCCGGAAGGCCGGACTGGGAGGTCGGGGGGGGTCTGGGTGGAGGGGTG
>CAZXCQ010000124.1:0-17417 GCA_964639275.1 uncultured Desulfobacteraceae bacterium
CCTGAACACGCTTTGAGTGAGAAATATGTCACCGAATTTATGAGACGAAGCACTAGGCGACAACACAAACTTGCTTCGCCTGAAAGCGAGGGGGTTCCACCATCCCCGAAAGGGACAATAATAATAATATGGATATGAAAAACACGATAGGGGGAATATGGGGATGAGAGAAAAATCTAGTCTTCTCTTTGAAAGGGCCAACAGGTGTATCCCGGGTGGAGTCAACAGCCCGGCAAGGGCGGGTAAGGCCGTTGGCATTGACCCGCCGTTTATTGCCAGGGCCGATGGGGCACTGCTCTGGGATGCGGATGGGAATGAATATATCGACTATGTCTGTTCATGGGGGCCGATGATCTTGGGCCATTCCCATCCAGAGGTAGTCCAGGCGTTGGAGCAAAGCATAAGGCTTGGCACAAGTTATGGCGCTCCAACCGAGCGTGAAGTGGAGATGGCAGAGACAATTGTCCAGATGGTCCCATCCATCGAGATGGTCCGGATGGTCAATTCAGGGACAGAGGCCACCATGAGTGCCCTGCGCCTTGCCAGGGGATATACGGGCAGGGAAAAGATTGTCAAGTTTGATGGTTGTTACCATGGCCATGCCGACAGCCTGCTGGTATCGGCCGGCTCCGGGGTTGCCACACTGGGCATTCCGGGCAGTCCGGGGGTGCCCCAGGATCTGGCCAGACAAACGATTTCGCTCCCCTTTAATCATCTTGAACCGGTGGAACAGGCCTTTGAACGGTTCGGCAAAGAGATCGCCGCCGTTATTGTGGAGCCGGTTCCCGGAAATATGGGAGTGGTTGTTCCCAGGCAGAAATTTCTGGAGGGTCTTTTGGAGATTACCCGCAAGCACGGCTCTCTCCTTATATTTGACGAGGTGATCAGTGGTTTTAGGGTATCCCCGGGAGGTGCACAAGAGCTCTTTGGCATCATGCCCGATCTTACATGCCTGGGGAAGATCATCGGGGGGGGTCTGCCGGTGGGGGCATACGGCGGCAGAAAAGATATCATGTCGCGGATGGCCCCTGAAGGGGACATATACCAGGCAGGGACCCTCTCCGGCAACCCTCTGGCCATGGCCGTCGGTCTGGCCACCCTGAGGACACTGAGAAGGGGAGAGATTTACAAGGAGCTTGAAGAAAAGACCCGCACACTCTTTTTGGGCCTTGAGCAGGCGGCCAGGGCTGCCGGCATCTCTTGCGTAATAAACCGCATCGGGTCAATGGGCACGTTCTTCTTTACACCCGACCCTGTGACCGACTTTGAGACGGCCAAGGCCAGTAATCAGGACCTCTTTAGGGGGTATTACAAGAGGATGCTGGATCAGGGCATATACCTGGCCCCCTCCCCCTTTGAAGCCTGCTTTGTCTCCACGGCCCACAGCCAGGAGATGATCCGCAAGACCATCAAGTGTGCTGAAAATGCACTTCAGGACCTCGGTTGACCCTGCAACTCCCCCCTCCTAAAGGGGGAAGAGTGCTTACCGGTAATGGACATTGGCCTCCACAGGACCGGTCGTATCGATCACATCTTTTGCCCTGGCAACATCTTCCTTTGTGCCATGGACGATGACAAGAAACTTGTCGGCCTTCACGGCCGTCTCATACTTGATGACACTGTCCTTGGGAATCCCGATGCTATAAAGCCCCGCACCCAGGGCACTCAGACCACCGACAACCACTGCGGTCTCTATGGCCCCCAGGATCCAGCCGCCCACCGGACCCAGTGCCACAATGTGCCCAACACCGGGGACAAAAAAGAGGGCTGACCCGAACAGGATCCCCCACAGTCCACCCCAGAAGGCCCCCCACTTGCCCCAGAACTTCATGCGGTCACCGGCGTTGTAGTAACCGACGCCCTTCTCTTCAGCATGATAGTCCTTGCCCAGAATGGAGAGCTTTTTCATGTCGATGCCCGATTTCTCCAGCTCCTTGATGGCCGCCTCGGCCTCGGTGTGTGTGTTGTAGACGGCAACTGCCGCATTCTCCTTTGCCATGTGCTACACCTCCTCAAACAAATTTTTTCGTATCAATTTGGCTTTCATCAAGATTGGAATTGAGACAGGGCAATGGGGGTTCGGAATCCCCATTGCCCGGGTTTCGAAAGGCTAAAATGTTACCTTTCATCAAAATTGGCACCTGCCTACTTTCCTATGACATGGTTGGCAATCACCCTTCTCTGAATCTCCGAGGTTCCCTCATAGATGGTAAAGACCCTTGCGTCCCGATAATATCTCTCGAGCGGGAACTCTCGGATGTAGCCATATCCCCCATGAATCTGAAGGGCTTGATAGGCCACCTTATTTGCCATTTCAGAGGCAAAGACCTTTGCCATCGAGGCAGCGGCGGAAAAGTCCTCTCCCTGGTCCTTCATGGCCGCTGCGTTAAATGTCAGCAACCTTGCGGCCTCCACCTGGGTGGCCATGTCCGCGATCATCCACCGTATCCCCTGAAACCTTGCAATCGGTTTATTAAACTGGACTCGCTCTTTTGCATAGGTAACAGCAGCATCAAGACATGCCTGGGCCAGCCCCACGGATTGAGAGGCGATCCCGATGCGCCCGCCATCCAGAGAGGCCATGGCAATGACAAAACCATCCCCCTCCCGTCCCAGGAGATTTTCCGCCGGTACCCGGCAATCTTCAAAGATCAACTCCACGGTATCAGAGGCGCGAAGCCCCATCTTTTCTTCCTCTCTTCCCACAGAAAATCCGGGAGTCCCCTTCTCAACCACAAAGGCGCTGATCCCGCCATGTCTCTTGGCCCTGTCCGTATAAGCGGTCACCACGGTGATGTGCGAGTTCTTCCCTGAAGTAATAAACATCTTTGCACCGTTGATGACGTAGTGGTCGCCGTCCCTGACCGCCTTTGACTTCTGGCTGGCGGGATCAGATCCGGCCCCTGCCTCCGTAAGGGCAAAAGACCCGATCTTGCTCCCTGTTGCAAGGGACTTCAGATAGGTCTCTTTTAAATATTCCGATCCGTAGAGATAAATGGGGCCGCAGGCCACCGAGTTATGGACCGACATGACCACGGCGGTGGAGGCGCAGGCATAGGCAACCTCCTGTAAGGCCACCGAATAGCTGACGGTATCGACCCCTGCCCCATTGTATTCGGGCGGGACACTCATCCCCATCAGGCCCAGTTCGCCCATCTTCTTCAGGATTTCCGCTGGGAACTCCCCGGTCCTGTCCCTCTCTGCAGCGGTCGGGAGGATCTCCTCCCTGGCAAAGTCCCTGACCATCGCCCGGATCATTCGCTGTTCTTCAGTGAGTTGATAGGCCATAATCTATCATACAACCGTTTCCAAACCTGAAACCTGGCTCAAGCCCCCTTAAGGCGTATAGAGTACAACCAGAAGTTCGGCCTCCTCAGAGCTGATATTCCGGAGTCTATGGACAATGGAAGAGTTAAAATGGATGCACTCATCAGGACCAAGGATGTTCCTGTTCTCACCCACCGTCACCTCAACCCTCCCCTTCAGGACATACTGAAATTCCTCACCCATATGCTGATAACTGATTGCCTTATGTTCCGATTTGGGATCGATCGTGATCTTAAATGCCTTGAGGTGTTTATGCCGCGCCTCCGGGGTGAGGGTTTGATAGCTATAGGCCTCGGTTCTCTTTTGATAATCATCGGCGGATTTCTTGCCCGCGCGTTTCTTCTCTTCCCTCAGCAGGATGCTTGAATCGATCTCGAGGGCCCGTGACAGCTGCAAGATAACAGATACAGGGGGCATGATCTCCCCCTTTTCGAGCTGGGAGATATACTTTGAGGCCAGTCCGGTCTCATTGGCCAGATGCTTGAGCGTAAGACCCTTCTCCTTCCTCAGCTTCATAAGCCTTTTTCCAATGGGCTGTGCTTTGGTGCGGCGTGCCATCTGATTCACCTCCCTTTAACTTTTGTGACACACTGTGTGTAATAGAGCGGTCCACAAACCAAGGACCTCAGTCAAGGAATCTGAGAAGAGTTAATTAACAACTTTAAATAAGATAGACAAGACCCCGAAATATAATCATTCCTTTTTGTCTCTTGTCTTTTTGCAGGCCCTCATCATCCGAAAGACAAAACCGAGCATGAGCGTGGCGCTGACAAGGATAATCAGATTTGAGGCAAAAAAGGTCATGACAAAATATGCCGGATCTTCCAGCCGATAGGCTGCCTTCAGAAGGTTGATCCCAAAGATGAGAAAGAAGCATCCCACCAGTGTAAGGATGACCTGTCGTATCCACCAAAAAATGCCCTGCATGGGGATTTCAATGTCTCCGGCCCGAAATGCCATAAGGACGGAGGATCACCTTCTAATACGGACAGATAAAGTGGGCGTCAAGCTGTATTAACCCGTAATGCGGGGAGGACCAGTTCGTCACAGGCCGAATAAGGGTCTGTCTTTCCCTCCATAATGGTCTGCACCGCCCTGTCAAAATCACCCGTTTCTGTCAGTCTGTTGAGCACCTCTTCTATGAGACGGTTCTTTACCATCTCCCTCAATTCCTCTCGCACCTTGTCTTTGCTTTTCCTCAATTCCAGACCTTTGGCCTTCTTTTTCAGATACCTCCTGTGCTTCTCAACCTCTTCCAGGAACTCCTCAACCCCTTTGTCAAAGACGGCCTCTGTCTTCAAAATGGGTGGCTTCCATTTGCCGCCCTCATACTTCTTTTGATCCATGTCAATCATCAACCGCAGATCGCTTAGCGTCTTGTCAGTCCCTTCCCGATCTGCCTTGTTGATAATAAATATGTCACCGGTCTCGAGAATACCCGCCTTTATGGCCTGGATGTCATCTCCCATTCCCGGAATAACCACAATGACAGTGGTATGGGCGGTCTTGACCACATCCACCTCATCCTGTCCAACCCCGACGGTCTCAACGATAATGTAGTCCTTTCCCATGGCATCCAGGACATCAATGGCGCTGCGGGTGGATTGCGTCAATCCCCCGAAATGACCGCGTGTGGCCAGCGAACGGATAAACACCCCCGGGTCCATGCTGTGCCGTTGCATCCTCACGCGATCACCAAGGATCGCCCCTCCGCTAAACGGACTCGTGGGATCAACGGCCAGAACGCCAACCGTCTTATCTCTTTTTCTCAAATGACTCACCATCTGATCGACCAAGGTACTCTTCCCCACACCGGGTGCCCCGGTAATACCAATCACGTATGCCTTTCCCGTATAGGGATAAAGCCCCTTAAGGGTCTCCCTTACCCCTGGGATCCCATCATCTATGTCCCGGATAAGACGGGCCACAGATCTCACATCCCCGGCCACTACCTTTTTCACAACATCTTCCATGATAATCTATTTTCACCTCGGCTTTACATTTTCTTCAACCCATTTCACGATCGCTTCCAGCCTCGTCCCGGGGGTAAAGATCTCTTTAATGCCCTTCTCTTTGAGCATCTCAATATCTTCATCAGGGACAATCCCCCCGCCGCAGACCACAATGTCATCGGCCCCCCTTTCCCGCAGAAGCTCGACAGTCCTTGGAAAGAGATACTTGTGCGCCCCGGCCAGGCTGGAAAGCCCTATCATGTCTACGTCTTCCTGGATAGCAGCCTCAACAATCTCCTCAGGGGTCTGATGGAGCCCTGTGTAGACCACTTCAAAACCCGCATCCCGATACGCCCTCGCGATAATCCTGGCCCCTCGATCATGACCATCCAGACCCGGCTTGGCCACCATCACCCTGACTCTTCTCTTTTGTTCCATAAACTCCTCTCACATGGATTCCTGATTTCCCACATTCCTCAATTCGTATCAAATTTGCTCTTTTCAGAATTGAAGGTTTCGCAAAAACCCATCAATCGAAGATGGCCCAAAGCTGAGATGGGAAAATGTCAGTTTATTTTTAAACGAGCCCTCAATAGATCCCCGGGTCCCTGTATTCCCCAAAGACCTCCCTGAAGACGTCACATACCTCCTGGAGCGTTGCATAGGCCTTGACCGCCTCCACCAGGGATTCCATGGTATTTTGATCTCCAATGCAGGCCTCTCCCACCCTTTGAAGACATTCCTTCACCACGCGATTATCACGCTCATTCTTGATCCGGTTGGTCTTCTCCATCTGGAGCTGTTCAAGCTCCTCGTCTACTTCAATGATCTCAACCGCAATCTCCTCCGAAGTGACATACTGGTTTACACCCACAACGGTCCTTTCGCCTTCTTCGATCTGTCTTTGGTAATGATAGGCCGCATCGGCGATCTCCTGCTGGGGATAGTTTCTCTCTATTGCGGCAAGCATTCCGCCCATATCATCGATCTTCTGGATAATCTCAAACGCCTCTTCCTCCATCTGGTCTGTCAGTCGCTCGACAAAATAAGCACCGCCCAGCGGGTCGATCGTGTTGGTGACACCCGATTCCTCTGCGATGATCTGCTGGGTCCTCAGGGCAATGGTCGCGGCCTCCTCGCTGGGTATGGCCAGGACCTCGTCAAGGGAGTTGGTGTGAAGCGACTGTGTCCCCCCCAGGACCGCTGCCAGGGCCTCCAGGGCAGTCCTGACGATATTATTATAGGCCTGTTGGGCCGTCAGAGAGCAGCCCGCGGTCTGGGTGTGAAACCGCAACCACCAGGACCTGGGGTCTTTGGCCCTGAACCTCTCCTTCATGATCCTTGCCCACATCCGTCTGGCCGCACGGAATTTGGCGATCTCCTCAAAAAAATCGAGATGCGAGTTAAAAAAGAAGGAAAACCGGCGGGCAAAGCTATCTACATCAAGACCCCTTTCAATGGCCGCCTGTGTGTATGCAATCCCGTCAGCCAGTGTAAAGGCCAGCTCCTGAACCGCGGTCGAGCCCGCCTCCCTGATATGGTAACCGCTGATGCTGATGGTGTTCCACCGGGGGACATGCTGGGTCCCGAATTCCACCGTGTCCGTAATCAGGCGGACAGAGGGCTCCGGCGGGCACATAAAGGTCTTCTGCGCGATAAACTCCTTGAGCATGTCGTTCTGGATGGTGCCGCCTATGGCCTTTCTGTCTATCCCCCGCTTCTCGGCCATGGCGATATACATGGCCCAGATCACGGGCGCCGGCGGATTGATGGTCATGGAAGTGGTGATCCTGTCGATGGGCAACCCCTCAAACAGGTCCTCCATGTCCTTTAGGGTATCAATGGCTACCCCGCACTTGCCAGCCTCCCCCCTGGCCCTGGGCGAATCCGTATCGTATCCCATCAAGGTGGGCATATCAAAGGCCGTGGAAAGCCCTGTCTGGCCCTCTTTTACCAGGAGGTGAAACCGTTTGTTGGTATCCTTTGCACTCCCGAGCCCGGCAAACATCCGCATGGTCCATAGCTGTCCCCGATACATGGAGGGCTGGACCCCGCGTGTAAAGGGATATTCGCCCGGAAAACCCAGGTCCCCGGCGAAATCCTGATCCTTGATATCGGACGGGGTATATATCCTCTCGATCACCCGATCTGAGACGGTGGAAAACCTCTCGCGCCGTTCGGGCTTGGTGGCAAAGGCCTTCTCAAGCCTCTCTTGCCACCGCCTGTAACCCCTCTCTATGTCCTCAAATACCTTGTGGTCAACAGTCAAGGGCATCAGACCCCTCCCTATTTGATGGAATATTTTCTTTTGACGATCGGTATTTTTTAGCTGCTTTCAATCATTTCAGGAGATTCCTCGCAATCACCAACCGCATGATCTCGTTGGTCCCCTCATATATCTGGCATATCTTGGCATCCCGCATGTGCCTTTCCATGGGATATTCCTTACAATACCCATATCCACCCAGGACCTGAATTCCCTCCACAGAGGCCCTCATGGCCGCATCTGAGGCATACATCTTGGCCATGGCGGCCGCCTTCTCATAGGGCTTCTTGTGGTCCTCCAGCCATGCCGCCCTCAGCGTAAGGAGTTCTGCGGCATCCAGCTCTGTGGCCATATCGGCCAGTTTCCATTGAATGGCCTGAAAAGAGGCGATGGGTTTACCAAATTGTTCACGGGTCTTGGCGTACTCGATCGCCTCCTCAAGCACGGCCCTTCCGATCCCGACGGCCTGGGATGCAATGCCGATTCGACCGCCATCCAGCGTGGTGAGCATCTGTTTGAACCCCCCGCCCTCTTCCCCCAGGAGTGCCCCGGCCGGCACCCTGGCGTCTTCGAAGACCAATTCCGAGGTGCCTGAGGCACTGATGCCCAGCTTCTCCTCCACCCGGCCCACGCGAAAACCAGGGGTGTTCTCAAGATCCACCACAAAGGAGCTGATCCCCTTATAAGCCTTCCCCTTTGCGGTCACAGCAGCAATCACACCATAAGATGCCACGTTGCCGTTGGTGATAAACTTCTTCTCGCCATTGATGACCCATTCGTCACCATCCCTCACGGCGGTGGTTTTCATGCCTGCGGGGTCCGAACCCGCCCCCGCCTCGGTCAGGCCGTAACAGCCGAGCTTTTCGCCCGCCGCACACGGGTAGAGGTATTTCTTTTTTTGCTCCTCCGTGCCATAGGTTTCCACAGGAAAGCAGTAAAGGGAGTTATTGACAGACACAATCACGCCGGTGGAGGCGCATGCCTTTGAGATCTCGATCAGGGCAAGCACATAGCTGACATAGTCCATGCCGCCGCCGCCGTACTCCTCGGGGACCGCAATGCCCATCATCTTCAATTCACCGAGCTGTCTTAGAATCTCAGCCGGGTGTTCATGGGTCCGATCCAGCTCGGCAGCCCTGGGTTTGATCTCGGCCTCGGCAAATCGCCGGGCCATATCTTGAACCATCTGTTGTTCTTCACTCAGAGCAAAGTCCATCTCTAGCTCCACTCCCCCTTGAATTCGGGTTTTCTCTTCTCAAGAAAGGCAGTCATCCCCTCGGTGGCGTCCGGGCTGACCTTGCAGAGGGCAAAGGCGTCAGCCTCCATATGACACCCCGACGACAGGTCAACCTCATAGCCACGGTCGATACAGCGTTTGACGGCCCGGAGGGATACCTTGCCTTTACCCGCCATCAGATTGGCTGTCTTCATGGTCTCCTCCCACAGCTTATCGGGTGGGAATACCCGGTTGACAAGACCAATCTCCTTTGCCTCCTGGGCACTGATCATGGCACCGGTCATGCAAAGCTCTTTGGCCATGGCCTTTCCCACCAGTCGTGAGAGTCGCTGGGTCCCGCCAAATCCCGGTATGATTCCCAGATTGATCTCGGGTTGTCCAAATTTGGCATTCTCGCTGGCATAGACAAAATCGCAGGCCATGGCAATCTCGTTCCCGCCGCCCAGGGCAAATCCATTGACACAAGCGATTACGGGAATGGGCAGGTTTTCGAGGCGGAATAGAAACGCCTGCCCGTCGCGTGAAAATCTACGGCCCTCAAAGGGCGAAAGTTTGACCATATAGGCTATGTCGGCCCCCGCCACAAACGCCTTTTTGCCCTCGCCGGTTAGGACCAGCACCCTTATAGCGGGATCCGCTTCAACCCGGTCCAGGACGTCATTGACCTCTTCGAGCACAGCGCGATTAATCGCGTTCAGGGCATCGGGCCGGTTGAACCTTATGACCGCCACATTTCCTTCTTTCGTAAATATAATGTTCTCGTAGGACATCACTCACTCCTTTCCAGTACGGTTGCCATCCCCTGGCCACCGCCGATACAAAGCGATGCCAGACCCAGCTCATGCCCTTGCCTCAACATCACGCCCATGAGGGTGAGTATGATCCGGGCGCCTGTACACCCGATGGGATGGCCGATAGAGACACCGCTCCCGTGGACATTTGTCTTTTCAACATCGCACTTGAGCTCCCGCATACACGCCACGGCCTGGGCCGCAAAGGCCTCATTGAGCTCGATGGCGCCAAAATCATCGATCGAGAGCCCCTCCTTTTCAAAGACCTTTCTTACGGCCGGGATCGGTCCCAGCCCCATATAGGCCGGGTCGATGCCGGCATATGCCCAGGCCCTTACCTTGACCAGGGGCCTTAGACCGAGCTGCTTTGCCCTGTCATCGGACATCAGAAGCAGGGCGGCGGCCGCATCGTTGATGCCGGATGCGTTTCCGGCCGTGACCGTGCCGTCCTTCTTGAATGCGGGGCGGAGCTTGGCCATCTTTTCCGCGCTGGTGTCCATGGGCCTCTCGTCGGTATCAAATACCACCGGCTCCCCCTTTCTCTGGGGGATCACCACCGGAACGATCTCATCCTTAAAGACCCCGTCTGCGATCGCCTTTCTGGCCCGCTGGTGGCTCATTGCCCCAAGCTCATCCTGCTCCTCTCTCGAAATGCCATACCTCTCCACGATGTTTTCGGCGGTCATCCCCATGTGGTATCCATAAAAGATCTCAAAGAGCCCGTCAAAGACCATCAAGTCCACCAGGTCGGCATTATTCATGCGGGCCCCCCACCGGGCCGCCGGGAGGGCGTAGGGAATCAGGCTCATGTTTTCCATCCCACCGGCCAGGATGACCTCAGCGTCCCCGGCACGGATCGCCTGGGCCGCGAGCGCCACCGCCTTCATACCGGATCCACACACCTTGTTGACGGTAAAGGCCCCGGTCTCCTTTGAGATCCCGGCCCTGATCATGGCCTGTCTGGCCACATTCTGTCCCTGACCGGCGCCCACCACATTCCCCATGATCACCTCATCAATCTGCACGGGTTCAAGGGAATCATCGTAGTCATAGCCCTCTTTTTCGAGTTCAATCATCCCGGCACCCTTGAGACCATCCGGCTCAAACCGGGTCAGGGCATCCATGGCCACCGGCCTCAGACCGACCTTTTTGAGGGTTTCTCTTAGCACGATAGCACCCAGTTGAACCACCGACGTTTCCTTTAGGGTGCCGCCAAAGGCACCAACTGGTGTCCTGGCACCGGCGACGATTACTACATCACCCATAACTTTATCTCCTTATCTCTCAGTAAAACTCAGCTAACACTTTAGCCGTTTGAAAGCCGGGCAATGGGGATTCCGTTTTTCGGGCGTCACCAACTCCCGTGCCCGGTCATGACTCGTTATATACCACGAGGGTCACGGCCTCGCCACCCCCAAGACAGAGCGAAGCCTCTCCGATGGCCGCCCCCCTGTCTTTCATGGCATAGATGAGGGTGGTCAAGACCCTGGCACCGCTTGCCCCAATGGGGTGGCCCAGGGACACAGCGCCACCGTGAACATTTAGTTTCCGGGGATCGATCCCCAGTTCATTGCTAACGGCGACAGAAGAGGAGCTAAACGCCTCGTTTATCTCATGGAGGTCCACATCGTCCACATTGAGACCATCCTTGGCCAGGACCTTGGGTATCGATAGTATGGGTGCCACAAGGACATATTTCATGTCAATTCCGGCTGCCCCCTGGGCCCCCACCCGGACCATCGGCTTGCACCCGAGTTCATCTGCCTTCTCCCTGGCCATGAGCACCAGGGCCGAGCTCCCGTCACTTATCTTGGATGCATTCCCTGCGGTCACCTTCCCGTCTTTCTTAAAGGCCGGCCGAAGCCGTGCCAAGGCCTCCGCACTCGTCTGAGGCCTTCGCCAAGGAATTTCATCCGCATCAAAGACCTTGGGCTCCCCTCTCCTGACCGGGACCTCAACCGCCACGATCTCATCCCTTAATTTCCCCCGCTCAATGGCCTTCCACGCCTTTTCATAGGAACCGAGCGCAAAGGCATCCATATCCTCCCGGCTCACGCCATACTTTTCTGCCACCAGTTCTGCACTCATTCCCATATGGAAGTCATTGACATGATCCCAGAGCCCATCATTGACCATACCATCAATGAGCGTTCCGTTATTCATGCGATAACCGGTTCGGGCCTTTTCAAGCATGTAGGGGCAGAGGTTCATGTTTTCCATTCCCCCTGCCACGACCACATCGGCATCGTTGCATCGGATGGCCTGCGCCGCAAGCATCACGGCCTTAAGGCCTGATCCGCAGACCTTGTTCACCGTAATTGCACCTGCATCCCATGGAAGACCGGCCTTGACCATGGCCTGCCGTGCAGGGTTCTGGCCCAGTCCATGGGGCAGGACATTGCCCATTATCACTTCGTCCACGTCCTCATACCGTATGCCGGCGCGTCCAATCGCCTCTTTGATGACAATCGCCCCGAGTTCGGTCGCCGGAACGGAACTCAGGGAGCCGGAGAAATCACCAATTGCAGTCCGGCACGCACTAACGATAACCACATCCCTCATATGTTTTTCCCCCTTTGCCATAAAGCACAACCTCCGTATCTGATCTACCCTTTATTTCCCCCGGGTCCAATGGCTTGAGCCTGCCAAACGCAGGTACCCCACAGAAAATTCACGAGAGCCTTCACGGAATACCGGGGTGGTGGAGTGGTGGAGTATTGGTATATGGCCGCTGACAGACATGAGTATTCAACAAAATGACCTGTAACCGGATTACAGATTTACGTATTTATATTAGCAGTCAAGTTTTTTAGTCAAGACAAATTGAACTCCACCCCTGTCCTCATCCACAACCCGGATGCGGGAGCAGCTTCAATCCCATTCCCCCCAGGACATTGCTGTCTCAATTCTGCTTGACAACCAGACAAACCACCGGCTAATCAAAGACATAAGGAGCGCCCAGATATAGATCATCCAGAAACTGTCCAAAAACAGAACACAAAGATTCCCCGGGGATACCCACCCCACGGGCCGTGGAGAAAGGAAGGTCAGATGAATCCCATTGCAAAAGAGTTAAACCAGGTACTCAGAGCGGCCAATGAGCATGTCTATGAATCGCTCTCAGAGGTCGGCAAAGACCTCTTTTTCCCAAAGGGAATCCTTTCCCAGGGGGCCGAAGCCAAGGAAAAGGCCCATCGGTTTAACGCAACAGTCGGCATGGCCACTGAAAAGGGTCGGACCATGTTTCTCCCCTCTGTCATGTCCATGGTCAGCGAACTCAGGCCGGAGGATGCCTTGACCTACGCCCCCTCTTTTGGGGTCAAACCGTTGCGCGAGGCCTGGCAAGAGGCCTTGTTTGAAAAAAACCCTTCTCTCAGGGGCAAAGAGGTAAGCCTTCCCATTGTCAGTCACGCAATCACCCACGGTCTGAGTGTCGTAGCGGACATGTGGGTGGACCCGGGCGACACCATCGTCCTCCCTGACAAGATGTGGGGGAATTACAGCCTCATATTCTCGGTTCGAAGGGGGGCCAGGATAGTCCATTTTACCCTGTTCGACGACCGAGGAGGGTTTAACCTGGACGCCTTTGAGTCCTGTGTCAAATCAGAGGCCAAGGACAGGGGCAAGATCATCGTGATTCTTAACTTCCCCAACAATCCGACGGGTTATACCGTCACACTCGGTGAGGCCGATCGGATTGCGGATATCCTGACAAAGCTCGCCCAAGGCGGAATCAATACCCTCGTGGTCACGGATGATGCCTATTTTGGGCTGTTTTACGAAGAGGAGACACTCAAAGAATCCATATTCTCAAGACTCATCGGTCGTGATCCCCGACTATTGGGAATCAAAGTGGACGCGGCGACCAAAGAGGATTATGTCTGGGGATTGAGGGTCGGCTTTATCACTTATGGGGCATACCTCAAAGGCGAATCAAGACCTCCTTATGATGCCCTGGAGAAAAAGACGGCTGGTGCGGTAAGGGGTTCTATCTCCAATGCGTCGCATCTGAGCCAGGAAATCGTGCTGAGGTCGTTACAATCCGATCACTATCGCGAGGAGAAGGCGGAAAAGTTCCGGATAATGAAAGAACGTGCACAGGAGGTCAAACAGGTCCTGGCGGATTCAAGATATCAGGAGGCGTGGGAGCCCTATCCGTTCAACTCCGGGTACTTTATGTGTCTGAGGCTAAAAACGGTTGAAGCGGAGCCGCTCAGGGTCCATCTCCTGGAAAAATATGGGGTGGGGCTTATTTCCCTGGGCGAAACAGACCTCCGGGTCGCATTTTCCTGCCTTGAAAAAGATGACATCCAGGAACTCTTTGACACGGTCCTGAGGGGAGTAAGAGATCTGGAGAAATCCCATAGGGCAACGGAATAACCCTTTATCTGTCTGCGGCCATGTCCAGCTCCAGAAACTGCCCCGACCGGGGTGACTTGGGACTGGGGGAATACTCTGTGGGTTCTGTCCCCCCCTTGAATGCCTGGAATACGGTCCGGTTGGAGTGAACGCCGGCCAAGAGCCCTGTCTTGGCGTCAATCTTGGCAAACACAACCCCCTCAGGGGCCTCGAAATCCAGCACAGGACGCCCTTTTAAAACATCGGACATAAAATAGAGCCAGATAGGGCTGGCCGCCCTGGAACCGGTCTCCCCCTTTCCCATGGCCCTCCGGTCGTCATAACCCACCCAGACCCCTGTCACCAGATCAGGGGTATATCCCATAAACCAGGCATCCCACAGGTTATTGGTGGTTCCGGTCTTCCCGGCGGCAGGCCGCTTTAGCGCCTTGATCCTCCATCCGGTCCCTTCCTGGATCACCCCCTTTAGGAGGTCCGTTATCACGTAGGCGGTCTCTGCCGATATGACCCTTTTGGCCTCTGGCTGGTTCTCCTCGATCACCTGACCGCTTCGGTCCACGATCCGTTTGATAAAGATGGGTTTTACCAGCATCCCGCCGGTTGCAAATACCGCATATGCCCTTGTTAACTCCACCAGCGAAACCCCTGACGAACCCAGGGCCAGAGAAAGGTCGTGGCTGAGGTCGGATTCAAAACCCATCTGCCTTGCATATTGAACCGTATAGTCAACCCCGATCTCTTTTAATATCTTTACTGTAATGACATTTCTGGACTGGATGAGACCGGTCCGGAACAATGTGGGGCCAAAAAATTTCCCCTTATAGTTTTTGGGTTTCCAGACCTCATCATCATCACTCCTTTCGGAGATAAAAGGGGCATCCATGATGACCTTGACAGGGGTCATGCCCTTGTCAAGGGCACCGGCATAAATGATCGGTTTAAAAGCGGACCCTGGCTGGCGACTGGCCTGTATTGCCCGGTTGAATTGGCTCTCGAAAAAATCCCTGCCCCCGACCATGGCCTTCACTTCACCACTCTCAGGAGCCATGCAAAGGAGGGCGCCCTGGATCTCCGGGGCCTGCTCCAGAGAGACCTCCCACGAAAACCCCTTTTTATCCGCCGCAGCGGCCCCGGAGGCGGGCTTGGTGGCAGGGATCTTATCCAAGAGACGCACCTGGATCACATCGCCCCTTTTCAGGACACCGGACGGCTTACGGATCGCGCGATTGTAATAGGGTATCCCCGGGTTGGGTCTCGATGCCCATTTCATCCTTGAAACCGGGAGACGGCCCAGATCCTCTCCCAGCCAGAGGCTTACTTGCTCTTTCTCATCATTCACATCCAACACAACCCCTTCAACAACCGACCCAATCCGAAGGGGCGATGTGGCAAGGCGATCAAAGATCTTTGTCATGTAGCCATAAACTCCCTCCGGATCCAGATGCCGAACGGGGCCCCTGTACCCCTCTCTCTTATCCAGTTCGGCCAGCCCCTTTCTCACGGCCTCCCTGGCCTTAACCTGCATACCCAGGTCCAGCGTGGTATAGACCCTGAGCCCTCCCCGGTACAGGAGGTCTCTGCCATATCTATTCAGGAGATAGCGACGGATGTGCTCGGTAAAATAGGGCGCCTTTCTAAAGGTGTTTTCACTCGCCGTCTCGATCTCGAGGGGGGCATCGAGGGCGTCCTTGAATTTTTGATCGGTGATGTAGCCTTCTTCTCGCATCCTTTCAAGGACATATCTCTGCCGGGCCTTGGCCCGATCAAAATGAGAAACCGGGCAATATCTTGCCGGGGCCTGCGGCAGCCCTGCCAGAAGGGCCGACTGGGCAAGGTCCAGATCCTTTGCCGATTTCCCAAAATAGGTTCGTGCCGCGGCCTCCACCCCATAGGCCCCCTGTCCGAGATAGATCTGGTTGAGGTACAGAAACAGGATCCTTTCCTTTGAAAATTCCTTGTCAAGCTGGATAGACAGGGTGGCCTCTCTGACCTTTCTCCGGTAGGTCTTTTCGGTATTTTTTAGCAAAAGCGACTTGGTGACCTGCTGGGTTATGGTGCTCCCCCCCTGCTCTATCCTCCCTGCCACAAGATTTCTAAAAAAGGCCCTGATGATCCCCTGTACGTCCAAACCCTCATGCTCAAAAAACCGGGAGTCCTCTGCTGCCACAAAGGCCTGGATCAGATGTTCTGGTAGCTCGTCCAGGGGAACGACAATCCTCTTCTCGTCCCAAAACCGACCGATCACCTCTCCATCATCGCTGTATATCTCCGAAACAGTCGGGGGACGGTATTCCTTCATGGACCCGATGTAGGGAAGATTACTGGACCAGACATACCAAAAATAGACACCAATACACACGCAGAGAAAAACCACTGCCGAGAAGAGATAAATTGTAAATTTCAACACCCGCTTCATGCTGGAATGCCTTGGGTAATTTCTCGAAAATCCGGGTGAGTTAATGGATTCTGGTATGGCCTGGGGTCTATCTTTTTCCTCATGCCACGGCTTTGCCCCTGTCTCTTGAGATGTTACCTATTTTACTCTGTTTTTTCTCTAGGATCAAGCATCCAGGACCCGGGATCGCTTCCATCAAAGCACCCAGTGTGTAACAAAATCAGGACCTGTTTGGTTCCGGCTTGGCCGGGTCAGGTGCCAGAGAGGTGGGTCGATGACAGGATAAAATCAGTGGGTAGGAGAAACACCAATCATGATGGGGGAAACACCGCTATGCCTTTAGCGCCGCCTCACCCGCCTTTACGATCCTTGCCAGTTCCAGCATACGCCCGGCCAGAAGCCTTGCCAGGGCCACCCCAAAGGAATCCTCAAGGGCCATATGTCTGACCCCCTTTGTCACCGTGCCCTTCCCGTCCACGCTTGAAAAGGCTGCGGCCCCCAGTTGATACGGTCTGGAGGTGGCGATAACCATATCAAAGATAAAAAACATCGTATTTAAGCTGTAAAGGGCGGTTTCAACCCCTCCTCCCCTAAAAAAGGAGACCGCCAGGGCACCCCCGATCTTGTTACGAAGGCTATTGGCATGCACATTTCCGTGCACAAACACCCGAAGCCGGTCCATCATGTCGGCCATCAACCCCGACAGCCTTCCAAAATGGACCGGCGTGGCCAGCAGTATCCCATCGCTCTTGACCAGCTCCGGGTATATCTCCGTCATATCGTCCTCCTGGACGCAGAATCTATCCCCTGTTTGCTTCTTGAGACACCAGTTACAGTGTTTACACCCGGCAAGCTTCCGACCCGCCAGGGTGATGATCTCCGTCTTTACCGCCTCTTCATCTTGAAGATGCCCGAGAGATTCCCTCAGGACCGCCTCGGTGTTCCCCCCTGCCACAGGGCTTCCGCAGATCCCCAATATCTTGATCATAACGACCTCATAGCGTAACTTGTCAAAAACCAGGGGATAAATCGATAGTGGTGTGGCATGGGGGTCTTTTTTTCTTCCACATGCCTCTAATAGGGGGCCCGG
>CAZXCQ010000125.1:0-17405 GCA_964639275.1 uncultured Desulfobacteraceae bacterium
AATCTTGTCATTTTCCCTAACCCTGAACGCTGAACCCGGAACCTGTGAACGCATATCCACAATGAATCTCCCCATTCTGCGCGGAAAAAAAAGCGCCTTTCTCCAAAAAGCAAGATAGACGCCTTTGTCTCAAACCATTGACCCTGCTTCCGCACATCGTTGTGAGGAATTGGATTAATATATACAGCATCCAGTGAATTTGTCAAGAAACCGGGGCAAGCGTCTCCCCCTCTCCCAATGGGAATTCCCCTCAGAACAGATAGATCTGGTGGCTGTCGGGATTTTTGCCAAAACAGGTGATATCATCGATTTTGTCAAGCATGGGTCCCCGGCATATGGCATAAATGGTCCGCTCAATCCCGATACCTCCTCCAAAGGTATCCGGAAATGTGGAATTGCCATCAGAATCCTTCTTTGCGGTCATCATCAGAAAGGGGCTGTAGCCGCCCAATTCGTGGATGTTTTTGATATTACCTTCATAGATGACCGGTCTTGCCGGAATGACACCGTTATCCAGGAGCCTTTCCACAATGGTCTCATGCAGCCATTCCCTTACCGCACCGGATAAGATCTCAAGGGCGGGGGTCTGTTTCCCCGTATCCCGGATGATACTCTTGGCGCAGATGTCGTAATTGTAGATCATATCAGATGTGACCTGGGAGAGGGGGGTCTTTCCCTCCGGCGTGAGATAAGGATAGATCAAATCATAGTTTTCCCTCAAGAGACCCGTGATCCAAAAAAAGGTCTCTTTGATCCCCTCACCCAATTTGATCTCATAATCTCTTCCATATTTTTCCTTGCCCTGATCGCAACGAAACCGGGGAAAGGGCTGTCGTGGTACCTCCACGGCGACCCCAAGGATCTTGAGTTCATCCGCATTTTTTTCAACCAACTGGCTCATGGCGTTTATGATGAGCCTCTCAAATAGATCAATCCCTTTTTCCATGTCTTCAGCCAGGACCTCTTTCACTTTTTCCGGTTGCTTTAGATAGGTCTCCAGTTCGATCCCACGGTTTCGTCTCACCTCTACATCCATCTGACTGAAGTCGATAATGTACTTGCCCCGCTGCACACGGTCGGGACTCTCGATCTCCAGCCGGAGGTTGGGGGAATCCACAAAGATTCCCTTGATTTTGGGGTTGTGACAGGCCAGAAACTTGGAGTAGATCATGCTGTGGGTCATCACATATAGCTGGCCCTTGTAATGGATATTGGGGATATGCTCCACGTCATGGGCGAGGGGGTCGGTTACCGGGCTCAGCTGGACTCGCTCCAGATTGAACAGCCCCTCATCGGCCAGGAACTGGTGCATGGCATTAACAAAGGTGGTCCGCAAGGACATTGCTGCATAGAGGGTGTCCCCCGTCCATTTGTCAAAGTAATACTTATCCAGATATTCCTCCAGGTTCGACCCGGCCTCTTTCAAAGCCGCCTGGAATCCGAAAAGGTTATGTCCAACGGTGGCCATGGTTTCATTTTTCATAATGCATTGATCTCCTCAATATAAGTTGGGTATCAATTTAGCCTTTTTCAGAGCGGAAATCAAGGAATCAATCCCGCGACTTATTCAGCTGTTACACCAAAAGGTCTTACAGTTTGGGAAGATACCTATCGATCTCATACTGACTGATGTGGGTCCTGTATTGATCCCATTCAATCTTCTTGTTTTCAATAAACTTGTTAAAGACGTGATCACCCAGGACTTTTTTTATCAAATCGCTTTTCTCTGTTTCCAGTGTGGCGGCGTATAGGTTGCCGGGAAGGTCTGTAATCCCATGGGCCCTCCGTTCTGCCGGGTTCATCTCAAAGATGTCTTCTTCTATCGGGTCCGGCAATTCATATTTCTTCTCAATACCTTCAAGGCCGGCTGCCAGCATCACTGCAAAGGCGAGATAGGGATTGCACGCTGGGTCGGGCGAACGAAACTCGACCCTGGTGGCCTTCTCCTTTCCCGGCTTATACATCGGCACCCGGATCAAGGCAGAGCGGTTTCTCCTTGCCCATGACACATAGACCGGTGCTTCGTAGCCGGGCACCAGTCGTTTGTATGAGTTCACCCACTGACTGGTTACGGCAGTGATCTCAGGGGCGTGACGCAACAGACCTGCGATATAATGCTTGCCCAGGTCCGACAAATTGTATTTATCATCAAAATCATGAAAGGAGTTTTTGTCTCCTTGGAAAAGCGACTGATGAACGTGCATGCCGCTGCCGTTTTGTCCGAAGATCGGCTTGGGCATAAAGGTCGCATATACCCCCTTTTGCCTGGCAATCTCCTTTACCACCACACGATAGGTCATGGTCTTGTCGGCCATCCTCAGCCCATCGTCATACCGAAGATCAATCTCATGCTGACTGGGTGCAACCTCATGATGACTGTATTCGACCTGGATTCCCATTGCCTGGAGGGCAAAGATCGTCTCTCTTCTCAGAGAGCTCCCCATATCCACAGGACGAGAATCAAAATACCCGCCGGCATCGATGATCTCCGGGACCTTATCACTATTAAAGTAGAAATACTCAAGTTCAGGGCCTACATAATAAGTATATCCCATATCTGAAATCTTTGCCAGCAGTCTTTTTAGTACATATCGGGGGTCCCCTTCGTAGGGCGTTCCATCTGGGTTGAGGATATCGCAAAACATTCGCGCAACAGGCCTTTCACCACTCCGCCAAGGTATTATCTGAAATGTGGTGGGATCCGGTTTGGCGATCATGTCGCTCTCCTCGATTCGAGCAAACCCCTCGATGGATGAACCATCGAATCCCATCCCTTCTGTTAGACCCTCCTCCAGTTCCGAAGGTGTGATGGCAAAGCTCTTGAGGAATCCCAGAACATCAGTAAACCAAAATTGGATAAAGCTGACGTCCTTTTCCTTTACAACCGTTCTAACATCCTCCGCCGTATTCAATTTCATACTTGATACCTCCTTCTAAAGATCCTCTGTGAACTGATTCTGGAACCTCTGGCATTGAACTAAGCAATCATGATGCCAACTCGAAAAAGACAACAAAACCAGCCCCTTCCTGGATTGATGATGCCTTTGGCAAACGATTTCAATGGGAAGAATAGTACATTATTGTATCCCATTACCCACTTGCTATACAAAATTGTATTTTTGTTACGTCAACTCCTCATCACCCAATACCTGTGAGCCATGACCTTCCCCTGCTTTTGGTCGAAAAGCAAGATATCAACGCGTAATTGTAATATCTCAATAACTGGCGGCAATGCATCATCTCAAAAAGCAGGGGGAAAGAAACGTGGCATGGCGAATGACAGGGAGTATCTCATTACCTGGATTCCGGCTTTCGCCGGAATGACGAGCACTTAGCTCCATTTGTCATTCCGGCGAAAGCCGGAATCCAGTGGTTTCACTTCGAATTATTGGGATGTTACTGTTACGCTTCATTGACATTGAAATATTATTGGAACTATATATAGTGATCCCGCCGTCCAGGGAACACGGAAAACAAAGGAGGAAGGCATATGTGCGGTATTGTCTGCTATGTAGGCACAAAAGAGGCAAAACCCATCCTTCTGGAGGGGCTGAAACGACTGGAATACCGAGGCTATGACTCTGCCGGTCTGGCTATTCAGGATGAAACTCGGATTGAGCTTCACCGGGCAGTAGGAAGGATTATCGAGCTTGAAAAAAAGGTAAATGGCCTCAACCTTAAGGGAACCACGGGAATCGCCCATACCCGCTGGGCGACTCACGGTGAGCCCACCGAGGAAAACGCCCATCCCCAGAGGGACTGGGATGAAAATCTATTCTTGATCCACAACGGCATCATTGAGAATTATCTGGGTATCAAGAAGACGCTTGAAAAGCAAGGAATTGACTTTAGGTCTCAAACCGACACAGAGGTCCTGGCCCAGCTTATCGGTTTGAACTTTGACGGGAGTCTGACCGAGGCTGTTAGGCAGAGCCTGGCCCAGGTGGAAGGCACATTCGGACTGGCTGTGATCCACAGGAGCGCCCCGCGTGAAATCGTGGTTGCCAGAAGGGGCAGCCCGTTGATCATCGGGGTGAGCGACCATGGGCATTTTGTTGGTTCTGATCTTGCGGCCATGGTCGCACACACCAATCAGGTGGTTCACCTGAGGGATGATGAGCTGGCCAGGCTTACGGTTCAGGATTTCTCCATCTCCAGTGCACAGGCCAAGCGGATCGAAAGAGGCCTTGAGACAGTCGAATGGCGGACAGAAGATGCCGAACTCAATGGTTTTCCCCATTTTATGCTCAAGGAGATCTACGAGCAGCCCGAGACCATAAAGAACGCCATCAGGGGGAGGCTTGAGCCTGGCGAGGGAGTGCCAAAACTGGGAGGGATCGAGCCGGTCTGGGATAAGCTAAGAACCTGTCGGCACATGGTTTTTGTCGCCTGCGGGACATCATACTATGCGGGTTGTGTGGGGATGCACATCTTTGAAAAGCTCACGGAGATCGACGTGGAGGTAGAGCTTGCCTCGGAGTTCCGCTACCGCAAACTCAACTTTCCCCCCAATACCTTTGTCGTGGCGATCAGCCAGTCTGGAGAGACTGCAGATACATTGGCTGCCCTCAAAGAGGCAAGGAGAAAGGGTGCCAATCTTCTGGGAATCGTCAATGTGGTTGGTAGCAGTATTACGAGGGAGACCGAGGCCGGGATATACAACCATGCAGGACCGGAAATTGGCGTGGCTTCCACCAAGGTCTTTACCTCCCAGGTGACCGTTTTGACGCTGCTGGCAGTCCTGTTGGGCCGTCATCAGAAACTCTCTCTCACTGAAGGGATAGAGATCATCCGGGCGCTTAAGGCCCTGCCTGAACAGGTCAAAAAGGTCCTTTCGCAGTCAAACCATATCCAAGCGATTGCCGAGAAATATTGTGAGTACAAAAACTGGTTGTTTTTGGGTCGAAAATACAACTACCCGTTGGCCATGGAGGGTGCGTTAAAACTAAAAGAGGTCTCCTATATCCATGCAGAGGGCTATGCCGCAGGTGAGATGAAACATGGCCCCATTGCCCTTATTAACTCCACAATGCCAACGGTAGCCATTGTACCGTCGGATGATATGTATGAAAAGATGATCAGCAATATCCAGGAGATAAAGACCCGAAGGGGGCCGGTTATCGCCCTTGCCACTGAGGGAGATGAGAAGATAAAGAGGATGGTGGATGACATCATCGAAATTCCCTCAACCTTTGATTTCCTTAATCCGATCTTGGCCGGTGTGTGTTGTCAGCTCTTGGCCTATTATTGCGCGAGTTTGTTGGGCAGGGATATTGATAAGCCCAGGAATCTTGCAAAGAGTGTGACAGTGGAATAAAAGAGCGGAGCGCGGGCCAAATATCTCAACCCAGACAGGCCTTTACAAAACCGTAGAAGAGGGGGGCAGGGCTTTCCATTCTTGACTTGAGTTCCGGGTGGGCCTGTGTGGCAACAAAAAATTTCGAGTCGGGCAATTCGATAAATTCAACCAGCTTCCCATCCCTGGAGGTCCCGGAAAACACCATTCCATTCTCAGTGATGATGGAGTGATATTGGGGGTTTACTTCATATCTGTGTCGATGCCTCTCAGAGGCCTCTTCGGTGCCGTAAAGGGAGCGAACCCGCGTCCCTTCCTTCAACACGGCGATGTAGGCCCCGAGCCTCATGGTCCCGCCCTTGTCAAGGATTTCCTTTTGTTCGGGCAGGATATCAATGACCGGGTGAGGGGTATCGGGGTCCATCTCTGTGGAGTTGGCCCCTTTTAGATTGCACACGTTTCTGGCGAATTCGGTAACCGCCAATTGTAGCCCCAAGCAAAGCCCCAGGAAGGGGACATTCCGTTCTCGAACCAACCGGATGGTCTCGATCTTACCCTCAGTGCCTCGCGACCCAAATCCGCCGGGCACCACCACCCCGTCCACTTCATCCAAAAAAGTGATATCATCCAGCTCGGTGGTCTCGACCCATTTGAGATTGATCTTGCAGCCCAGGTGGGCGGAGCAATGATTAAAGGACTCTACTATGGAGGCATAAGAGTCTTCGAGCTTTGTGTATTTGCCGCACATGGCAACCGTAATCTCTTTCTTCGGGTGCCTGATGTTATGCACGAGTTCCTTCCATTTCCTGAGGTTTGGGGGGCTATAGATATTGAGCTTTTTATGGATGATTTCGGGTAGACCCTCCTGCTCAAAGACAATAGGGATTTCGTAGATATCGTCGACATCGAGCCCGGTAATTACCGCATTTGGGTGGACGTCACAGAAATTGGAGATCTTGGCCTTGATCTCCTTTGTGAGGAACTGGGAGCATCTCCCGATAATGATATCCGGGAAAATCCCCCGTTGTTTCAATAGTGTTACGCTCTGCTGGGTGGGTTTGGATTTCTGCTCATTGACACCATAGGGGATGGGGACATAGGTCAGGTGTACATAGATGATGTTTTCCTTGCCCACATCCTCTCTCATCTGGCGCATGGCCTCCAGGAAGAGTTCATTTTCAATATCACCCACAGTCCCGCCTATCTCGATAATCATCAAATCGGCGTTTTCGTCTTGGGCGATCTCAAAGATGTGGTCTTTTATGACATTGGTGACGTGAGGTATATACTGAACGGTCTTGCCAAGATAGTCTCCTCTCCTCTCCTTCTTCCTGACCATGTCAAATACCTTACCCATGGTGAGGTTCCAGTTGGATTTACATCGGATCCCCAGAAACCGCTCGTAGTGACCAAAATCCATATCCACCTCACCCCCGTCATCCAGGACAAAGACCTCCCCGTGTTCAAAGGGGTTCATAGTGCCCGGATCCACATTGAGATATCCATCACATTTGACCGGGATGATCTTGAGCCTTGAGGAAAGGAGGTGACCGATGGAGGCCGAGGCGATCCCTTTGCCGAGACCGGAGAGGACTCCACCGGTGACGACGATATATTTCGTAGGTGTATCGGGTTGGTTTTTTATATCCATCAATACCACCTCTCCGTCATTCCGGCCAAGCATGTCCTGGTGAACCCCGGATCCAGTCCGGGGCAGGCTCCGGGGGCCGGAATCGGGTGTATCTAAGCACTTATAAGACCCCTGGCCACTGATTTTCAGCGGGGTGACGCCATTGTACGACGCCATCAGAAACGTCTTCGAAAACTTACCCCCATTGATCCGGTTAGTCAAGCTTAACTTCTCGGCCCGCCTGCCCCTTAGTCCATCGAGTCATAAATTCGGCGACGAATTTATTCCCTCAGGACTTAGTGCTGAGGGAGCCATTGCTCAGACTTTGATACCGTTGGATACAACACCGTATTTGCGATTCGAAGCACTTAGGTCCGGCGGATCGTAGGGATGCCCGGGGGAGTGTATGGATTGCGGGAGACTACTGCAACAAAATTTGTCGTGGAGGTAACAGAATGCGGCAAGTGCCAAAACAAACAGATGATATAGATAGGACCATTGAGAAGGGGTGGCAAGAAACAAAACTTTTTATGTGGCTAAAAATAAAGGGAATTTCGGGCCAAATCTTTGGATTGGTTGTTTTGGCATGATAATTGTAGGAGGAAAAGGCAACATCCCGGAGAAGGGGTATCCAGTTACCCCCGCATTCGAGTGGAAGTTAGACGAGAAAAGGAAAGGGGGTAAAAGACTCGGTATCAGACGTTTCTGGGGGCTTTGCTGTGGTGTAATCATCAAGACATAAGAAGGAGGATTGAAGATGTTACAAAAAATGATCAAGGAGAAGGATCAGAAAGGTTTTACATTGATCGAGTTGATGATCGTCATCGCCATCATCGGTATCCTGGCAGCCATTGCCATTCCTCAGTTTGCTGCCTACAGGAAAAGGGCATATAATACCGCTGCCAACTCGGATCTTAAGAATGCCTATACAGCGGCGCAGGCCTATTTTGCGGATACGCCTTCAGGCACTGCAACGCTGGCGATCCTGACGGCTTATGGTCTCAAGCAATCGGCAAACGTGACCATAACCGTGTCTACCGGTACCCAGACCGGTCTATCCATCACATCAACTCACACAAGTGGTGACAAGTCCTATACCATTGATAGTACGGGGACCATTACCAGCGGTTAGTCCGGAATCAAATTGCTGATGTGTCTCAGGAAGGGGAAGAGGTCTCCCCCTTTTCCCCTTTCCTGTGCCCGGGTGGCCTACCAGAGCTTTTTGAGTGCCTCTCTTACCTTAGGGTCATGGGGGGATAGGGCAAGGGCCTTGTCCAGATATGTCCTGGCCTTATCGGTCTCACCCTCAAGCAGATAGACAAACCCCATATTCTTGTACCCCTCCGGGGCATTGGGGCTGAGTGAGATAACCTTTTTGAAATCGGTCTCGGCCTTTTGGTATTTCCCGAGAACGGCGTGGGCCTTGCCCCTCAGGTTAAGTCCGGGGACAAAATCCGGCACAATCGACAGACACCGGTCTAGCTCTGAAACAGCCTCTTTGTATCTGCCGCTGTCGTACAGGCGCCGGGCACCCATTTCATAATGGGTCTTTGTGGCCTCCTGCCACCGGTCCTGGGTGACAATTTCACTCCTGAAGGCCAGGTGGCTCAGCATAAAAAAAACACCGGCGAGCAACAAGAAGGTGCAGGTGGTTTTGAACCGCCTTGCCACGAACATATCCTTTAGGGTCAATATCGCCCTCGCTGCAAAAAGACACAGGTATGGCACGGCAGGAACCCGGTATCTGGATTGAACAATAAACAGCATTCCCGAGAACAGGTAGAGTGCAACGGGGGCATATAGCAGGAAGAGTTGGTCAAATCTTCTCAATGAAACCAGCATGCCCAGTATCCCCAGTGAGACGATGATACCGTATCGAATAAAGGGAAAGGATAGCGATCGTTTGTATTCCTTGTGGGCCGAGGCGATGTAGTGCATCTCGTAATCGGTGAAAAAGAAGACACATTTCTTTAGCACTCGTCTGATATACTTGGGCGGATCATCAGAGATGTCGCTGAGGGTCTGCCCGATCCAAAACCGAGAAGACTCAGAAGGGGACATGGCCTTTCCGGTCAGTCTGGCGGCGGTTTTTCGGAACAGCACATGGGCGTAGTCCGGCTCGTCGCTTCGCCCTTCAGACAGGCCCGGGTGGGGGAGGTCGGCCCCTTCAAGGGCCGTGGCTGACTTGCTGTTTCCGTGGTAGAAGACCTTGCCTGCATCCGCCGTAACCAGGACAAAGTCCTTTAGCCTGACGTAGTTCCTTACGGTCACCGGCGTTACCACCAGTAAAGCCAGACCACAAAACATCAAGGCCCGCGCCAGTCTCTCGTGAAAGATCAGGGTTCCGGTCGGGAAAAAGAGCAGCCAACCTATTCCAATGGGCAGAAACAGCAGGGCGTTTGGTTTTGTGATGATCAAGAGCCCCACAAAAAACCCTCCGGTCAATGCCAGTACACTTGATTGCCAGGGAGACCTCGCTCCCTCCTTTGCAAGGAGGAGAAAATAGACAGACAGGAGATTGAAGAGAAGGACAAAGACGGTGGGTTCAAGCGTTGATTCCAGAATGATCACATTGCCGTAAAGTGCGTAAATCAGGGCCGCCAGGATTCCTGTGGTTTTCTGAAAAAGGTGGGTCCCCAGGGCCAGTATGAGCAGGGAGTTGATGGCACCAATAAAAGACTGGATAAACTTTACAATGACCCAGTCTATTCCAAAAATCTTTTTTAAAAGGGTCAAAAAATAGAGGTAAAATGGGCTGAGGTCAACCAGCCTCTCGCCAATATCCTTGCCCTGGCTGAGCTTCTCTGCAAAGAAAGGGTACTTAAAAAAGAGGATCGGCTCGTCGATCCAGACAAGAAAGAAGATCCTGGCGCCGATTGCGACCAGAAAGATAACGGCGTAGGACTTGTAGTCTTGTGGAGAAATATCGGTTTGGGTAAGGCTTTTCACGGTCCTTTTTCGCTTTCAGGGAAGGACTGGGCCAAAAAGACCCTTGAGAGTATATCACACTCTAAAGGGTAAACAAACCGTGTCAAAACAATCGATGTTATCAACAAGGCCATTGGGCTGAGTCCATCGATTCATAAATTCGAAGACGAATTTATTTACTCAGGACTTGGTGCTGCCTGCGACGAGCTCAGCCGAGCCGAGTGAGCAATTAATACCCCTTTGAAAGACTAGAATACGTTACTGTATTTGCGAATCGAAGCACTAAGGCATACAAACCGATGATCGGGGTAAAAACCACGGGATCAAACGGCATGGGAAAATTGGATTCTATGGAGAAGGGCTTTAATGTCCTGATTCGGATCCTGGTCTACAGCTCGGCCCTCTATTTCTTCTCATTTGTAACGGCGGATACCGATCTCTGGGGGCACATCAAATTTGGGAGAGACCTGTGGGTGGCCGGGGCCTTAAACCGTTTTGATATATACTCCTATACCGCCTTTGGCTCCGCGTGGATTAACCATGAGTGGCTGTCAGAGCTGTTCATGTCCCTGGTATACCAGGCCCTGGGTTCTCCTGGACTCCTCATCGGAAAGCTGCTTGTCGGTTTTGCCATAATATATCTCCTCTCCCAGATCAGTTTTCATCGTCACTGTCATCCCTTTGTTTACGGGGTGGTGTTTGTGCTGGCTGTGTTCGTGATGTCTCCGGGGTTTATGATCAGACCGCAGATACTCACCTATCTTTTTACCGCCTACTACCTGTACGTCTTTCATATGTATCTTGAAAGGGGAAAGAACCTGTTATGGTCGCTGCCGATCATCATGATCCTTTGGGTCAATTGTCATGGGGGATTTCTGGTCGGGGCTGGCATATATCCCGTAGTGGTGGCCGGTGAGCTCATCACCCGGTGCAGAAAAAACAAGGGGGCGGGATCTCTCTGGACTCTGCTGATATGGCTGGTCTTGACCGAGGCCTCTGTCTTTGTCAATCCATATGGCGACCGCCTCCTGACATTTCTCTACGAGAGCCTGAGCCTCCCCCGATGGGTCGGCGAATGGAACCCCGTGGGCATCTTTGACCTTTCCCACTTGAGATTCAAGATGCTGGTGCTCCTATTTATGGCCTCGTGTCTTTTTAGGAACAAAGACAGGAGATACTGGGAGATAGGTATCATAGCATTGGCCCTTATCTATGCGTTCAGACACCAGAGACATACCCCGCTTTTTGCCATTGCAGCAGCCCCATATCTGAGCGAGAATATTTCGCTGATGGTTCGGAGAATAGGCCTGTTTGATCGGATCAGGTCATTTCAGAGTTATGCGATACTCAATGTCTTCGTTTGTATCCTGGTGGGATATCAGCTCTCTTTTGCGGGCTATAAATACGTCAAGGCACGGTTTAATATCATTGTTGATCCAACCGAATATCCGGTGTATGCGGTTCATTTTCTCAAACAGAACGGGATAAAGGGCAAGATCCTCTTGCCCTTTGAGTGGGGCGAATACGTCATCTGGAAATTATACCCTGATTGCAGGGTTTCAATAGATGGACGATTTCGGACCGTATATCCGGAAGAGGTTCTCGATGCCCATTTTGAAGCGGCTGGAGACACAGCAAAGCTCCAGGACTTGCTGGAGAAGTATCCATCGGATATTATCCTCGGAAGACAGAACCCCGTCTACCAGCAATTGATATCCACCCAGGACGAGTGGATATATGTATATTCAGATCCGATCTCGATTGTATTCATCCGTAACAGCGTTTCTCAGAGAGGGGTCCTGGAGAAGTTGCGAACAAAGGGACTGATATATCCAGGCGAAGCGCTTTCCATCTATTTTCCCTGACCTTAAACCCGAGAATGGTTACGGTTTGTTGTACTCCTTGAGCTTACGAGCTTGCTCATAATATTGATCGCCCATTTTAATGATGGCCTTTTCAAGAATCGGGATGATAATTTCTCTGTTGGGGGCCTCCATTAGGACATCGCTATGGATTATTCTCTGATCAATGAGCAGAGAAAGCCTCTCATTGGGAAAGAGGGCAATGAGCCCGTCTGCTGTCTGAGCGGCCTTTCCCCCCTCTCCCTTGAGGAAATAGACCTCTATCAGGTGTAGATCGGCCGTGACATATCTCTTGTTGATGCCCTGTACTTTTCTGAAATATCCTATGGCCTCATCGAAATCCCCATTGTATTTACAGGCGATACCCAGAAGGGTTAGTGCATACAGGTCATTCGGGTTTGACTCCACGACCTTCTGAAGCTGGCTGACGGCCTGTCCAACCTGTCCCAGTCTCAGGAGGACGAGGCCGATATAGTTTCGTGCCTGTGTGGAACTGATGTCATGGGTGAGGGCCTTTACAAAAAATTGCAGGGCCTTGAAATCGCGGCCCTTCTCCAAATATAAAACACCCAGGCCGGCATATGCCGGGGAGAAGCGGGGCTCGATTTCCAAGGCCTTCAAAAAGTGCCTTTCAGCCTCAAGCGGCTGACCCATCGATTGATAAAGGAGCCCCATATTGTAGTGAGTTATAAAACGCGCCTTTCTATTGGTCTTCTCAGGCAGCCTGAGCGCCCGGGTGTATTGGGCAAGCGCCATCTGTTTGAGACCGATATCGGCATAATATCTTCCCAGATTGTGATGGGGCATGGGGAGGTTTGGGCTCTTATCAACGGCGTCCATCCACAGGGTTTCATCTGTCTTCCAGGCGAGGTTGCGTACAAATGTGCTGTGGCCCCAGGCCACCAGGAGCAATACCACAGCGGTGGAGAGAATAAACTGCATCGCTTTCTTAAGGGAAAAAAACGTTATTCCCCTTTCAATCAGTATGGCAATAGGGACAAAGAAAAGCATCGAGGGGACATAGTTTCGATGTTCAAAGACCAGTTCCAGGGGAAGAATGGTTGATTCGATTGCATGGTTGATAAAGAAGAACAGGATGCAGTAAGCCACAAGGGGCCATCTCTTTGATTTTGATATTGCCAGACCCAGGATGGCCAGGAGAGCAAGAATGGCAATCAGGGTCGTCGGGGGTTCAAGCAGACCTTTTGATATTGAGATATCATGGGCAAGACACAATCTGTATGGCATGGGGTAGAAGAGGAGGGAGACATAGAAGAGGACAACCCGGGGTTCTGTTAACAACCTCTCAAACATGGTAAAGGTGAATCCCCTGTTCTGGAAGCTGGCTGCGAGTTTGTAGGGATTGAATAGGGTAGGGCCCTTGAGAAGCAGCGCCAAAGACAGGCAAAAAAGGAACACGGCCAGCCCGATGATAGAGCTCCTCAGGATAGCCCTTTTGGTTAGCCCCTGAATCATAAAGAGATCAAAGAGGAGGATGCTCACGGGGAGCGTGATACTATTTTCCTTTGAACCGAAGGCCAGAGCGCCACAGACGATGCAAATGAGATAGTGGATAACGCGTGATGATCTCACGCGGGATGTTCTCGCCTTGAGGTAAAAATACATGGCCATGATGTAGAACATCCCTGCCATGCTGGTCATCCGCTGGACCACATAGGTGACGGCCTGCGTCTGTACCGGGCTTATTGCCCATAGCACAGTGGCAAGGAGGGCGATAAAATAGGCACTTTGTCCATATCTCGCATTTAGGAGGGGAAGGGTTAGGGTATTATAGATAAAGAGGAAGAGGAATAGCGAGGAGAGAAAATGGACCCCCAGGTTGACCAGATGATATCCCGATACCTCGGTCCTTCCGATATAGTAGTTCAATGCCAGGCTGAGACATGCCACCGGCCGGTAAAGCCTCCCGCTTTCATGCCAGTCCGCAAAAAAGGTCTGCTTGATACGCGGCCAGGTGAGTTCGGTAAGGTGCAAGGGCCTGTTCTTTATGATGTTGGGTTCATCGTCATAGTGCCAGGAGGCATCGAAGGTGTTTGAATAGACGGATAGGATAACGACAAAGATCGCGACAACGGCAAAGAGGTTTCTGCGGCATGGCGACAGGCTTTTTTCAGAATCAAGAGGCAAGATTTTCATCCCCCCTTTATTCCCTTAAGGATACATTTTGATGGCACATAAGAAAACCATTTTCTGCTTATGGCCGTATGCCCTTATTGGAGGTCTGGTTATCCTCGCCTACCTGCCCACGCTTTGGGGAGAATTTATCCTGGATGATCACCCGCTGATAAAGAGCAATCCATACGTGAGAGCCCTTCAATCCCCTGTCTCTTATCTGACCCAGGAAGACGGCATTACCGACAAATCCGATACAGGCGACTACCATACCGGCTATTACAGACCCCTTATCAACCTGTCCTACTCGGTCGACTATAAGTTGTGGGGAATGAATCCATCAGGTTTTCGGGCGACAAACCTCCTCTTGCACATCCTATGCTGTCTGGTCCTCTTTTACTTTGTTGAGTTGCTGGTCAATGATCGACAGGGGGCATTATGGGTGACGCTTATTTTTGCCCTTCACCCCGCAAATACCGAGTCGGTCTCCTGGATCGGTTCAAGAGACAATATCCTGGTAGCGATATTTTCCCTGTCCTCCCTCATTTTCTATATCAGGGGTTGTAAAGACGGAAACCGCTTGAAACAGGCCGCTTCTGTCCTGGCATTTGTACTGGCCATCCTGTCCAAGGAGCTGGGTCTGATGATGATTCCCATCTTTTTTTTATATCAGAGAATCTTATCCGGAAAGGACAGAAACGGCCCGGGGGAGTGGGTCAGCTATCTGCCCTTTGTCATGGTGATGATCGCATATCTTTTTCTCAGAAAGCTCATAACCACCGCTTACCTGTCCCCGTCTCAGATGGCAGATGTCTGGCAGAGGATCTTTTTTGCCACCTATCTCATATTGTGGGACCTGAGGCTGATCTTGCTGCCCTATGCCCTGCATAGTTTTGTGGTTGGCTATCCCTCCACCTATCTGGGATGGGAGTTCCTCGCAGGTCTCTGCTATACTGGCATCCTCGGGATATTGATGTGGAAACAGAGAAAAAATGACACAGTCCTATTCTCGGTCTTATCCTTTCATGTGGTGCTCTTTCCTATTCTCAATATCATTCCCACATCGGCAATCAGTCTGGTCTCCATGAGGTGGATCTATTTCCCCATGACCTTTCTGTCACCTGCCGGCGCTCAACTCATAAAGGGTCTTCTGCGGGAAAAGCGATTTGTTACAAGGGCCGTTCTTTGCTCTGTGATCGTCTACCTGGGAGGATATTCCTATGTTCTCAACAGCACTCTGTGGAACAGTGAAGACAACTTTTTTAGACAGGAAGTGCTCAATTTCGGTAACTATTATTATGCTGGGGGGCTGGCCGAGAACCTCCAGGACAAGCAGGAATACGAGATGGCGGAAAGGTACTTTTACCTGGCCATCCGACATTATCCCCTTGAGGCAATCAACTATATCAACTTCTCGGCGCTCTTGACAGACACCGGCCGACCGGACATGGCCTTGGATTATCTACAAAAGGCCCGGGCATTACGCATGACGCGCAAGAGGCGGGGGGAATGGTTCAACAACATGGGTGTGGCCTATTTCCAGCTGGGAAATTATCATGAGGCGGTGAAAGACCTTGTTGAGGCGGTAAGATATTGCCCTGGCCAGGTCCAGTATCTCACGAATTTGGGCGGTAGCTATACGGCGATGGGGGATTATGAAAAGGCGATCGCTGTACTAAAGAGGGGCCTGGATATTGATTCGGATGCCGTTCCGTTGCGCAAAAACCTGGCCATGACCTATATTCGTATGGAGCGGTATAAAGACGCCCTCAATACCCTCGAAAAGATTCCACAAGGGAAATGGAAGAGACACGGTCTCAAAGGGCTGCTCAAAGAGGCACGGCAGGGTCTGGCCTTGAAAAAGACCGACGCCAACGGCCCGCCGGAGACGCGACAACCCTGATAACAAAATGGTATCAATTTCCATTCTGCAAAATTGGCACTGGGACGGGGTATGGGAGTTCCGGAATCTCCATACCCCGGGTTTCAAAAGGCCAAAGTGTTACACAAAATGATAGCCAGAAGACATTTCTCTCTTTTGGTCTGGCTGACCGCCCACTGGGAGTGGGTGTTGGCCCTGTTCTGCCTTGGGGCATCGTTTGCCCTTTTTGATGATTTTGGTCTGACGTGGGACGCAAGCGCCCACGTGGAATATGGTCAGAGAATATTCAATTACTATAAAAGCGGGTTTTCTGATCTCAGCTCGCTCACTGCCACCGCTGGCCGGTCTGGGCGCCGACTGCCTTTTCCAGAAGATCAGAAGGCTTTCAGGTCGAATTCCCGCGGCAATCACCACGACGATTGTCCTTTTTCTGGGGGCCGGTTCTCTCTTTTCGATGCACCCTTACCAGATGAGCTACTTTAATGCACTGGCAGGGGAGCCGGATACGGTTCATACCCGCTATGAAACCGACTACTGGGTCTCCAGTTACAAAGAGGGGGCAGAATGGATTAATGCGAGACAGAGGGAGGCTGGCAGACCGCTTCGGGTTCTGGTAGCCGCCAACACCCTGTCCGCGCGTTGTGCCCTTCGCTACCTGGATAGACGGGTCAAGGCCTATATCCTGTTTGAGAGAACAAAATCTCCCACACTGCCCGATGGTTTTGATCTCTATCTTTCCACCGTTCGGTATGGTCTCGATCAGAATTTTCCCAAAGAAGAAGTGGTCCACTCAATCAAACGAAATGGGATTCTTTTTGCGGTCATCAAGGGACATCCGCGATAGACAAGAAAGGAAAAATTATCCAAGAACAGCATATTTTAGGATACAATATATGGACTTGAACCCGTCCTTCCAGCCGATCTTTTTTCCCTCCCGGTACGAACGACCATAATAGGAGATTCCCACTTCATAGACACGGCACCTCTTTCTGGCGATTTTGGCGGTTATTTCGGGCTCAAATCCAAAACGCTTTTGTTCAAGATCGATCGACTTGATGATTTCCGACCGAAAGAGTTTATAACAGGTTTCCATGTCGGTAAGATTGAGATTGGTGAACATATTTGAAAGGAGGGTGAGAAACTTGTTGCCAACATAATGCCAGAACAGATGGATCCTGTGGGGTCCTTGGCCCAGGAAACGGGATCCGTAAACGACATCCGCCTTTCCCTCCAGGATTGGGCCCGCGAGTTTTGGATATTCCTGGGGATCATACTCCAGATCGGCATCCTGGATAATGATCATCTCCCCGGTAGCATGTTTGAGGCCCGATCTTATGGCCATACCCTTTCCCATGTTTTTTGGATGGTAAATCACCCGATCCACTTCTGGTTCAAGTCGGGCCTTTATGAGATCGGTTGTCCCGTCATCCGAACCGTCATCCACGAGAATAATCTCCTTTTCTTTGACAGGGGCGGCCTTTACAAGGGTAATCAGCTTTGAGAGGTGTTCTTTTTCATTATAACAGGGTATAATAACCGAGAGTTTCACCGTGCAATCACCTTAAAGCAGAAATGTCGTATCATCTTAAGTTTTTTCGTAACTTTTCAAAAACCCGGGAATAGATCGATTGTGGTGTGGCATGGGGGTCTTTTTTTCTTCCACATGCCCCCATA
>CAZXCQ010000126.1:0-17367 GCA_964639275.1 uncultured Desulfobacteraceae bacterium
ATCTTGTCCTTTTCCCTAACCCTGAACGTTGAACCCGGAACCTGTGAACGCTTGCTAAATTTTACTATCTGGTATCTTTCATGTCAAGGAATAGAAGCGTTGAAATCCCTTGGGTAATCTTGACTTCAAGGCCCTGTTGTTATATATTTAACCATAATCTTATGCGGATCAATGGGTTATCTGATGCCCCAAAAATATATTAAAAGACGCAGAAAGAAAGGGTCATGGTGGAAGTATCTGCTCACAGGGCGTTTCCTGACACAGGCCGCCGTGGCGGGGAAGTCTTCCCTGACAACCACTTTCCCCCTGGTGGTGGGTGTAGGCCTTGTTGTCGGCTATCTCATCGGTAACATCGAACCTATGCCACCCGAGGCCAAACGCATTGCCTCGCATGGCGAAACAGCCACGGAACCTAAAGAAAAAGAAGAAAAAAAGGTTGAGAAGAAGGTTTCAAGCTTCCTGGATACGGTTGCCTCCTCTGTTGCGACCAGACGCGGCGTTACAATGGATGTTCAGGCAGACGGCAGGATCAAGGTGGCTATTCCCTATCGAAGGGAGTCGATGGAAGAGCCTGAAAATTATGAAAAGGGGGAAAATATCTTTTATATCACCCCCAGCGGCAGTGGGGAGATGGCTGTAGAGCAGGAGACCAAACGTCATATGGCCATCTATGGCTACTCAAAGGAGCAAGGCAAGGGGAAGATTTATATAAGACAGGAAGGCGTGGTCATCAAGATGCGAGACAAAGAGGCGCTCATCAGGGTCCCCAACGTTATGGAAAAGCTCCAAAATCGGGACTGGCAGAATTTCGAGGTGGAGTGGAAGGGAAGCCCTGGAACACGGGACTTTACCTTCCAGACCGTGGAGACCGATCAGAGCGGCCAGGTTGTCATCAGGGACGTCAATCCGGGTGCCAAGACCGACCCGAGTGGCGCCATTCGCCCAAGAATGAGGATGCATGGGTTAAAATAATTCCTCCCTTTTCTGCCCCAAAGCCCCCCGGCCCTACCATCTTTATTAAGGTAGGGCCGTTTTTTTTCAAATCCGACCTGTCAGCGCAAAGAGCTTATGCTCTCTCCGACGATCTACCCCCGGGCATCCGGGGATTTTCGAGCGGCCAACTTCTCAAAGATACCATCGGCCGTCTACCCTGTGGGTTTTTTGGGGAACCAAGATGTTACGAGGATAGACCTAGACCTCAAAATCGACCCTGATCTTGAAGGTCCTGACGGCGGGCATATTTCGAATCTCTGTTACCCCTGTGGCCTCAGAGATCTCTTTCAGTGCCTGCTCTATGTAGTCCATATCCTGGGCAATAAAGGTAAACCAGATATTGTAGTCGTTGCTTCTCAGATAGTTGTGGGTAACACCGGGGTAGCTGTTCACCACATCAACAAAGGCGCCGATCTCTTTCTCGGGGACCTTTGCAGCACAAAGTGTGCTTGCAAAATTGAGCATTCTGGAATGGAAATTACCCCCGATCCGCCTGATGATCCCCCCGTCTTTTAACCGTTTGATGACCTCTATGACCTCGTTCTCTGAGAGATTGAGCCGCCTGCCCAGTTCCTGAAAAGGCCTGGGAGTTATGGGAAAATCGGACTGGATCTCATTCAGGATATCTTTGTCGGTCTTATTCATGGTTCTGGGGTTCAGGGTTCAAGGCTTTCAGGGTCTGTCCAGCATCCAGTATCCAGATTCAGGACCCATTTGGGCCAGGCTGGTAGACGCACAACGGTTCCTCAGATAGGAAGTCGCCGGTTGCTTCATACGCCCTGGCCCTGCAACCCCCGCAGAACTTGAGATACTGGCACCTCCCGCACTTTCCTTTGTAGGATGAAAAATTCCTGAGTTGATTAAAGATCGCAGAGCCCTCCCAGACCGATTGGAAGGTTGAATCCCTCAGGTCTCCACAATCAAGCTCAAGGTAACCACAGGGTTGGACAATGCCTTCGTGGGAGATAAAGCAAAAGGATATCCCGCCCAGACAGCCACGGGTCACGGCATCGAGACCATGGGTATCAAAGCGAATTTCTATCCCTTTGGCCCGGGCCTCTTGTCTCAAAATTCTATAATAGTGCGGGGCACATGTGGCCTTTAGCTGAAAAGGTACCTTATCCTTCATCCCGGTAAACCAGTGGAGGAGTTTCTCATACTCCCCGGCATCAATTTCCTGGTTTACCATCTCTCTGGCCCGACCCGTAGGCACCAGCAGAAAGATATGGTGGCCGACCGCCCCCAGGTGGACCGCCAGGTCCAGGATATCCTTGATTTGTCCCACATTCTGTCTGGTGACGGTGGTATTGATCTGAAACTCCAACCCGGCATCTCTGAGCAGACCAATCCCCTCCACAGCCCCATCGAAGGCCCCGGTAACCTTTCTGAGGTGGTCATGCTGTTGCCCGTCGGCCCCGTCTATGGATATGCTCACCCGCTTTATCCCCACTCCCTTCATCCTCTCAACAAGCAAGGGAGTCAGGAGGGTCCCGTTGGTGGCCATGACCATTCGAAGCCCCAGTTCAGTACCCCGCTCCGCCAGATCAAAGACATCCTCCCTTAGCAAGGGTTCGCCACCGGTGAGTATAACGATCGGTCTTCCCACCCGGCTGATCTGCTCCAGGATATCGAGACATTTGGCCCGGTCCAGTTCTCCAGGAAATGGCCCCCGCCCAGATCCGGCCCTGCAGTGGGCACAGTTCAGATTACATCTCCTCGTAACCTCCCAGGCCACGAGCCTCAGCTGGTTATCCTGTAGGTTTCTCATTGCAAAAGAAGTTGTACCCTCTAGCCCTCAAAAGAAAAGGAATGGGGATCCCGAACCCCCATTGCCCTGTCCAAGTGTCAATTTGGAAAAAGGCTAAATTGATACAAGAATACTAAATTGGCACATTAAGTTTATGATCTAACTGCCGTGTGACGGAGATAAAAGGTTCAACTGCCCAAAAGAGCAGCCGCCTCTTTGGCAAAGTAAGTCAGGATCAGGTCCGCCCCTGCCCGCTTGATCGAGGTAAGCATCTCCATCATGGCCCTCTCCCCGTCGATCCACCCCCTGGCTTCCGCCGCCTTTACCATGGCATATTCGCCGCTCACATTATAGGCGGCAACCGGGACAAGGCTGATTTCACACACCTGTCTCAAGACGTCGAGGTAGGGTGTCGCCGGTTTTACCATGATCATGTCTGCGCCCTCTTCCATATCCAGCTGGGCCTCTTTTAGGGCCTCGATCGCATTGGCGGGATCCATCTGGTAGCCTGCCCGATCCCCAAACTGAGGGGCAGACTCTGCCGCATCCCGAAAGGGGCCGTAAAATGCAGACGCATACTTTGCCGCATAGGAGAGGATCGCAATATCCTGATACCCCTGCCCGTCCAGGGCCTCTCTGATGGCGGCCACCCGTCCATCCATCATATCAGAGGGCGCCACGATGTCCGCACCGGCCCTGGCATGGGATAATGCCTGCCGGGCAAGGAGTTCCAGGGTGGCATCGTTGTCCACCTGACCATTTCTGATCACCCCGCAGTGGCCGTGATCCGTATACTCACACAGGCAGACATCGGTGATGACCACCATATCGGGCAACCGATCCTTGATGGCCGAGACCGCCCTCTGTACAACCCCATCATCGGCCCACGACCGGCTTCCCTTCTCATCCTTTTTATCCGGGAGTCCAAAGAGGATGATGGAAGGAATCCCGAGCGACCACAACTCCTCGGCCTCCACCACCACGGCGTCAACCGAAAACTGATACTGGCCGGGCATTGAAGGGATGGGGACCTTCCCTTCCTGGCCATGTCTCACAAATAGGGGATAGATAAAATCCTTCAAAGAAAGCCTGGTCTCCCTTACCATCTCCCGTAATGTGAGTGTCCTTCTAAGTCTGCGTGGTCGAATAATCATGGTCTATCTCCCCCTTCAGAGTCCTTTGCGCTTAGATCTGCCTTTATGCGATCTCTTCATCGCTCAGATAGCAGGCGGGGTCAGATGCCCATAGGTCACCCGTCACCGCCTCGGATCGCACCCGGAAATTCCCGGCACATATATCCAGCCACCGGCATCTGGCACAGCGGCCCTTTACAAACTTCTTTTTTTGCTTTAGGTTTGCCATCAAAGGATTTGAAATATCAGTCCAAATTTCGCTGAACGGCCTTTCAAGAATGTTACCAAAACGATAATGCCGCCAGAACTGATCCGCGTGCACAGAGCCCTCCCAGCTGATACACCCAATTCCGCGGCCCGAGCTGTTCCCTTCATTCATCTTGAGGAGCTGAAGGACCTCTTTGGCCCTGGGGTTATTCTCCCTGACCATACGCATATAGAGATAGGGTCCGTCGGCATGGTTATCGACAGTAAGGACTTCTTTGGGTATGCCGCGGTCATGCAAATCTCTTGTCCGGTCAATGATCAGATCGACCGCCCTCCGGGTCTCCTCGTGATCCAGATCCTGCTCCACCAGGGACGAGCCACGGCCTGAATAGACCAGATGATAAAAACAGACCCTGGGGATATCATGCTCTTCCAAAAGGCCAAAGATACGGGGGATCTCGGCCGCGTTTATGCGGTTCATGGTAAACCTCAGCCCCACCTTGAGCCCCATCTCCTGGCAATTCCTTATGCCTGCGACAGCATCTCTAAAGGCCCCCCTCTTCCCCCGAAAACGATCATTCACCCTCTCCATCCCGTCGAGACTCACACCCACGTATGAAAGGCCGATCTCTTTGAGGTCCCTGGCCTTTTCTCTGGTGATCAAGGTCCCGTTGGTGGATATCACGGCCCGCATTCCTTTTTCAACGGCGTGTTTGGCCAGATCCACGAGATCGGGCCGCATAAGGGGTTCGCCTCCGGAAAAGAGGACAACGGGCACGCCAAACAGGGCCAGATCATCAATCAGTGCCACGCCCTGTTGATGGTCTAACTCCCGTTTATCACCGTGCTCAACCGCCCGGGCGTAGCAGTGGATACATTTCAGATTGCAGGCCCGGGTCACATTCCAGACCACCACCGGTCTCTTGTCCTCAGAAAACTGGAGCAGATGGGGGGGCAGGGCCTTTGAATCTCTTCCATAGCGGAGGGGGTCAGATGGTTCTACAGTGCCGCAGTAGAGTTTTGATATGCCGATCATAGTAAAGGATTGATAACACGTGAGCCCTTTAAAACCAGGGGAACAGGGCTCCGAATCCCCGTTCCCCTGTCCAACTGTCAATTTTGAAAAAAGCTAAATTGATACGGGGGCTTGAATAGTTTCGGTTTACTCCAGATATTTGCTGCTTGATGCCTCGCCTGAGTACTCCTGACGATGAGATCTCTTGATCAGGTCGTTTACAAAATCCTCCATATTGGTAATGGCTTCTCTATTGATGACAAAGCTATCCATACCCGAGCGATCCTTTATGAGCTTGAGACCATATTCCAACCTCACTGCCATCTGGAGCGCCAGAGACCCGGCCCCCTGTCCTGTATCGATTGCCTGGGCGATGATCTCATCTATGGCATTATCCTCAAACGAGATAGCCACGTCAAGCTTTTGGATCAGTGCCGCCTCTTCCATCTTCACCTCACTGTACATTTCTCTGAATTCATCAAAGGCCGAATTGATATCGGTAATGCTACCCAGGTATAGCCTTGCGATCAGCTCAGCCCGTCTCTCATATATCAAAAGCCCTGACTTCTTGCGGAAATTGTCGGCCTTTTCTTTGATATAGGCCTTTATGCCTTCAAGTTCCTCACTCCTGGCCCTTTCAAACCGCTCCGCCCGCTCAGGATTGTTCGGATCCTTTAATATAAGCTCCAGTTGGGCCTCAGGATCCTCCACGACCTCTGGTGTCACCACCAACCATTTGATATCTGTGGAAGGAAGCCTCTTTTCAAAGGGTATCAAGGCCTTCTCAATGGCACTCACAAGGCCCCTCGCCCCGGTCTTTTCTGCTGCCGCCAATTCGGCTATCTTCAACAATGCCTGCTCCTCGAATTTGATATCGATTCCATAAGAGCCAAAATCAAGCCGTTTGCTAAGGATCACGGGATTGTTGGGATTTTTCAGAATCTCCATCAGATCCGAGTGCGTAAGCTCATCAAATACCACAACCACGGGGAGCCTGCCCACAAACTCAGACTCAAAACCAAACTCTATCAGATCCTGGGCAGTGGCCTCTTTCAGGATCTCCCAGGGGACTTCGGTGGGTCTGACATCCGCCTCAAACCCAAGACCCTGGCGCTGAAGCCGCTTCTTGATGATATCGGCCAAGTCACCAAATGCACCGCTCATGATAAAGAGTATATTCTTTGTGTTGACAACCCGCTTTTCCCTTTTTCCGGTCCTCCTGTACTGTTCAATCGCCTGGATCTGGGAGATGGGATCGTGAGGGACCTTCAAATCCACGTCGGTGTCCTCCATGGGCTTTAGGAGTGCCCGCTGGACACCCGTGCGAGAGACGTCGTGCCCGATGATATTCTTGGATGAAGCGATCTTATCGATCTCATCGACATAGATAATCCCGGTCTCGGCCAGCTCGATGTCGTCGTTGGCCTCATTTACGAGATCCCGGACCAGATCCTCCACATCGCCTCCCACATAACCGGTCTCGCTAAACTTGGTGGCATCCCCCTTGACAAAAGGGACCCCCAGCTTCTGAGCAATGAGCTTGATAATGTAAGTCTTTCCCACCCCGGTGGGGCCGATCATCAGGACATTATTCTTGATCATACCGACGGTGGTGGGGTTGTTCTTATCCCCGGCGGCCTTCGAATCCCTGCTCCGATTAAATTTTATCCTGTTGAAATGGGTGCAGACCTTTGTGGATATGACCGCCTTTGCCTGATCCTGTTTAATGACAAAGCTATCCAGATAAGACTCGAGGTCTTCGGGTAACATATCAAAGGCAGGCAGGGCCTTGGATTCCTTGTCCCTGGTTGTCCCATCGGTCCGCGCCTCCTCCTTCTTGGGAAAGACAAAAGGGGAGATGATCTTTACCCGGTTGCCATATTTCTTGGAAAGATATTCGCTCAGTTCCTTCTCGAGCTCCTTTTGATTGGGGATCCTTCCGGCATCGCTCCTTTCACTGAGGGCCTTTTCATCTTTAACCATTTTTGTGACTCCTTATGTCAATCGAATACTGCCGTCTGGCGTACTCTACCCCGATGTTGGATTGGAATTCACCCGATCCGATGCGATATGCTGTCACACAAGCACCAACTGGATAATCGATGCCGCCACAGGACCGCATTCAAAGTGAATTCCTCATGGAGCATCAATTTGCCAACTTTGTAGTACAAAAACAGGGCAATTTAATGGAACCACGGATATTTTTTGCTACATCGAGGTCTATCTTGGCTTCTATATTATTACCATCTAAATATATCCCTTTGTCTTCGATATTTCAACCCTCCATTCGCTGCAAACTAATCTATTGACGCACCCCGCCATTTTTAATAGAGTCTCGGTGCTTGCGTCAAATACCTCAAATACAACTCCCCCTTCCCCCTGACGGTCAGCGAGTGCACAGGGGCAAGGGCAATCTAGGGCCAGGGAAGATCAGATGCCCGCCAGACTGGAAATCAGACTAAAACAGGACCTGTTTGATGCGGAAGGGGCCGGAAGCAGGCGAAAGGCAAGGGAATATTTCGGCCTTGAAGCAAAGGATATCCGGGTAATCAGGGTCTTGACCCTGGATGCCGATCTTGCCCCTGCTCAATTGGAACAGATTCGAACCGAGATATTTACCAATCCTGTCCTGGAAAGGTCCTCCTACTCTCCTATTGCCCATGACTTTGACTGGCTCATATGGATCGGGTTTCGGCCGGGGGTAAGAGATACGGCCGGGAGTACAGCGGCCGAGGCCATTGAGGACCTCCTGGGGATAAAGCTCGGATCCGATCAGGCTGTCTATACGTCAAGGCTTTACGAAATCAAGGGAGATCTGGCTGAAAAAGAGGTCTTAAAAATTGCCACCGACCTCCTGGCCAATGATCTCATACAACAATGGAGGATATATTCAAGCGATGACTGGGACAGCCAGAAAGGGATCGGGTTTTTGATCCCAAAGGTGGTCCTTGATCATAGCCCCAGGGTAAGAACCCTCCCCATCAAGAGTGATAAAGAACTGAGGCAAATATCACGGGAACGCAACCTTGCTCTTCAGGACAGAGATATACCGGTGATCCGTCAATACTTCCTGAGAGAAGATGTACGGCGGGAGAGAAAAAGGGTCGGCCTGGACCTCCCGACTGATGTGGAACTGGAATACATCTCCCAGGCCCGCAGCGATCACTGCAATCACAATACGTTCAGGGGTCTCTTTCGATATCATGACCTTGCCACCGGCAATCAAGAAACAGTGGATAACCTCTTTAAGACCTGTATTGAGGCCCCAACCCTTGAGATTATGGAGAAAAAGGACTGGGTCATTTCGGTCTTGTGGGATAACGCCGGTGTAGGACGGTTTGACGATGATCACTACTATGTGATCACCGGTGAGACCCACAACAGCCCATCCAATATGGAGGCCTATGGTGGCGCCATAACCGGTATTGTGGGCATCTACAGGGACCCCATGGGTACTGGAAAGGGCTCAAAGCTGGTCCTTGGGATGTATGGCTACTGTGTAGGCCATCGGGACTATAGCGGCAATCTGATGCCTCACCTCCATCCCCGCCGTCTGCTTGACGGGGTCATCGAGGGGGTAAGGGACGGCGGCAACAAGAGTGGCATCCCAACACCCTACGGGTTGCTCCTCTTTGACCAGAGCTACCTGGGAAAGTGTCTCGTCTTTGTGACCGCCCTGGGAATCATGCCTGCCCGAATAGGAAATGAATCCTCGCACCAAAAGACCACCACCCCCGGTGATCTGATCATTATGTCGGGGGGCAGGGTGGGCAAAGACGGGATCCACGGGGTGACCGCCGCGTCCGAGACATACGGCGAACATACCCCTGCGGGCCATGTTCAGATCGGTGATCCATACACCCAGAAAAAGATGCATGACTTCCTGCTGGAGGCAAGGGACGAGGGTCTGATCTCATTTATTACCGATAATGGGGGGGGCGGGCTCTCCTCCTCTATCGGCGAATCCGCCCGATTTAGCAACGGCTGCCAGGTTGATCTGGACAAGGTCCCCCTAAAATACGATGGGCTGGATCAATGGGAGATCTGGGTCTCCGAATCCCAGGAAAGGATGACCATAGCCATCAGGCCCGAACATCTGGATCGCTTTATGGCGCTTTCGGCCAAACACGCCGTGGAAAGCACCGTCATCGGGAAATACAACGATTCCTGTTATCTCAAACTCGACTATCAGGGTAAGACCTGCGCCTATATCCGGATGGACCTCCTGGAATCAGATTTTCCTCAATGGCAGTTTGACGCGGAATGGATCGACCCCCGTATGCGGGGGCTGACAGAGCCGGTTTTGAGTGAGCCCGGAGACCATGGGGCACTTTTAAAGGCGCTTCTGTCTCGCCCCAACATATGCTCCCGCAACTGGATCGCAAGACAATACGACCACGAGGTCCAAGGCGGGAGTGTGATCAAGCCCCTGGTGGGAAAGCGGCGGGATGTCCCATCTGACGCCTCGGTGATAAGACCTATCCTGGACGTCAAGAGGGGCATTGCGGTCTCCCAGGCCCTCAATCCTTTCTATTCAATGATTGATACCTACCCCATGACTGCTGCGACCATTGATGAGGCGGTCAGAAAAACACTGGCCGTCGGTGGGGACCCGCATCATCTGGCCGGGGTGGATAACTTCTGCTGGCCCACCATCGAGTATCACCCGGAGAAAAATCCCGACGGAAGATACAAGGCCGCCCAGCTGGTCAGGGCCAACTGGGCGCTGAGGGACTGCTGTCTGGCCTATGGCATCCCCCTCCTTTCCGGGAAGGATAGCATGTATATCGATGGAAACCTGGAAGGCCCCTTTGGTGAGAGACGAAAGATATCGGGTCTTCCCACCCTCCTTTTTACGGTTACCAGTGTCATAGCGGATATTGCCAGGTGTGTCACCCTGGATGCCAAGTTTCCGGGTGATCTGATCTATATCCTGGGTGAAACAAGAAATGAGCTTGGAGCAAGCGAATACTATCAGATCATGGAATCCGTCGGTCTCAATGTCCCCCGGGTAGATCCAAAAGAACTGTGGCCGCAATACCTGGCCCTCCATCGGGCAATCCAAGAAGGGCTCATCTCTTCATGCCATGCCATAACCAGGGGGGGACTGGCCGTGCACCTGGCCATGGTCTCAATGGCAGGAGAACTCGGAATGGATATCCACCTGCCCCTGATTCCCGCTGCCCCCAATCTCAGTGTCAGCCAGACCCTTTACTCTGAGTCGTGCGGCAGATTTGTGATAACCATATCACCCGGGAAAAAAGGGGTCTTTGAGGAGATCTTCTCCGGTCTAAAAATGGCGCAGATCGGTGTTGTGACCGAGTCACCCTCCCTTTCCATCAAAGATGACGGGGGGCATGAGATAGTTGAAGAAGATCTCTGCGGGCTCAAGGATGCCTGGAAAAGGCCCTTTGGGGACTTGATATGACACAGATAAAGGCACTTGTCCTGACCGGTTATGGGCTAAACTGCGACTATGAAACCGATTACGCGCTGAGGTTGGCGGGTGCGGAATCCCACAGACTCCACATCAACCAATTTATCACGGATAAAGGGGCTCGTAGAACGGCGAGGCTCGACGACTATCATATCCTGGTCTTTGGAGGTGGTTTTAGCTGGGCCGACGACCATGGCGCAGGGGTGCTCATGGCGTCAAAGCTCAGACACCATCTTGGCAAAGACATCGAACGCTTCATCCAGGACGGAAAACTGATCATCGGCATATGCAATGGCTTTCAGACCCTGGTCAATCTGGGGCTCCTGCCGGGTTTTGAATACCGATATGGAGAGAGATGTGCGGCCATCACCCATAACGACTCTGGCAATTTTATTGATTCGTGGGTCAATCTCAGAGTCAATCAGGATTCACCCTGTGTTTTTTCAAAGGGGCTCTCCACCCTGGAACTCCCCGTGAGACACGGGCAAGGGAAATTCTATGCAGCGGATCAAGAGATCAGGCAGCTTTTCATCAACAACCAGGTGGTGATGCAATATGCCGGTGAAGATGGAAGACCGGCGCGGGGGAAATGGCCCCTCAATCCAAATGGATCCCTCGAAGACATCGCCGGGATCTGTGATCCCAGTGGCCGAATCTTTGGTCTCATGCCCCATCCCGAGGCCTATAACCACTATACCAATCACCCCGACTGGACTGCAAAAAGAGAAACACTAACCCGGCAAGGAAAACGGCTCATGTCCGGAGAGGGAGAGGGTATCCAGATATTTAGGAATGCGGTTGAGTATTTTGGGGATTGAACAAAGGAGGAGATGCGCCAGATGATTCGCGAAACAATGACAAGGCAGGAGAGATTCCAGGCCGCCATCTCTCTTGAACCGGTGGACAGGCACCCGGTCTTTCCCATACTCATCACCACGGCACCCAGGCTTTACGGAATCACCCAGGCAGAGGCATGGCGTGATCACAGCGTGGCACGCGAGGCGCTCATCCGTTGTTTTGAGGAATTTGGATACGATTACGGGAGCAAACCCAATTATTACTATCCCATGTTGCCGGGAAGGCTGTGCGGTGCGCCCGTGCGCAACCTGATACCTGGCAAGCACCTGAGAGAAGATGACCTTTATCAAATAGATGAGAGGGTCCTCTTTGCCCAAGAGGACTACGAAAAGATTGCCGCCCTTGGGTGGAACGGGTTTTGGGATGGGCATTATGAGAAGATCGGGAAAAAGACGATGGCAGAGTTCAAGCACATGCAGACCATCAGCAACCAGCTCTACGTTGAAGACATGAAGATCTGCGAGCAAAGGGGGATGCCCATATTCCTGGGAGTTGCCGTGGACTCGGTCTTGATGGCCTTCTCGCTGTGCCGCACCCTGAGTGAGTTCACCAAAGACCTCTACGAGGTTCCGGGCAAGGTCGAGACCGCCATGAAGGCATCTTGCGACGATATCATCTCCAATGCCATACAGGTCTGCAGGAACAATGGCAAGGACGTGGCGTTTATCGTCCTTGAAAGGGGCTCGGGCTTCTACTACCGCCTGCCGCTGTTTGAGCGCTTTGAGTGGCCTTTTTTGCAGCGCTACGTGGATGCCTTTTTGTCGGAGGGAATAACCCCGTGGCTTCACTTTGATACCGACTGGGGGATAAACCTCCCCTATCTAAAAAGGCTTCCCCGGGCCAAGTGTGTCTGCGATCTGGATGGCACCACAGACATCTTCAAGGCCAAAGAGATCCTCGGGGGTCACATGTGTATCAGCGGTGATGTCCCCGCCAGTCTCCTGACCCTGGGAAGACCGGAAGAAGTCGCGGACTATTGCAAGCGGCTTATCGACCTTGTGGGCGAGGGCGGCGGCTTTATGTTGACCTCCGGGTGTGAATGCCCCATCGACGCAAGGCCCGAGAATATCCGGACAATGGTAGAGACCGCAAAGACCTACCGGAGTAAAGCGCGTCTCGGCAAGGCCCAACGGCCTGAGACCGTCAAAAAGAAGGCGGCAGCCGAAGTTGTGCTCAGCGGGGAAATCGCCAGGGCCGTGGCCCAACTCCGATTCAATGATGTCATGGGCCTTGTGGAGCACGCCACCGCTGGAGGCATCGAACCCCTTTCGGTCCTCAATGATTGTCGTGCCGGCATGGACCGGGTTGGGGAATTATACAGCAGCGGTGAGTATTTTCTCTCCGAACTGATTATGTCGGCCAGGATCTTTAAAAAGGTCGTGGGAATCCTGGAGCCACTCCTGACCCGGGACCGCGAGGATCTGTCCCTCGGCCCGGTAGTCCTTTCAACCCCCAAGGGGGATATCCACGATATCGGCAAGGACATCGTGGGGACGCTCTTCAAGGCGTCTGGTTTTGAGGTCATAGACCTCGGTGTGGATGTGGCACCCGAGGCCATTGCAGACGCTGTTGCCGAGTCTGGCTCAAAGATCATTGCCATGTCTGCCCTTATCACGCCCACCTTTGAGTCGATGAAAGAGGCGGTGAGGTTGTTGGAGGAAAGGGATATGAGAAGCGGCCGATATGTGATTATCGGAGGCGGTCCAACCACGCCCACTGTCCGCGATTATGTAAAGGCAGACGCCTGGACCCTCGACCCCAAGGAGGGTGTCAATTGGTGCAGGGAATTCCTTGCTCAAACCCGGGACTAGTCCTCCTGAAGTCCTCGACGTATTTTTCTTGACTTTTCAGAAATTTTCTATTCTATACAATACTAATTTAATACAGATTTGATGGTTTCGCAGAAAGTCGTCATTCCGGCGAAAGCCGGAATCCAGAAGTACGAGGACCTGAACACGCTTTGAGTGAGAAATATGTGACTGAATTTATGAGACGAAGCACTTATTGAGAAAACTGTTAAGACCCAGGATAGTTTATGAGACTCACTACAAGGAGTCGCTATGGCACCCGCCTCATGATTGATATGGCACAGCATTATGACCAGGGGGCCATTCAATTGGGGGATATTGCCAGGCGCCAAGGTATCTCTATCAAATATTTCCAGCAGATCATCATCCCACTCCGGAGGGCGAATTATGTAAAAAGCGTCCGCGGTAGTAAGGGGGGGTACATGCTGGCTGAACCCCCTGAAAGGATTACGATTGGTGAAATTGTGGCCCTCTTGGAGGGCGGTGCAAGCCTGACTGAATGCTCTGATAACCCGCTGGTATGCAAAAAGGCCGATCTCTGTTTGACGCGAGGTCTTTGGAAGAGGGCCGCAGAGGCCATATACAATGAATTGGGCTCTATTACGTTACGCGACCTGCTGGAGATGGGCAAGACGGAAAGGGGAACCCTTGTGGGCCAGGGAGAGGGGTGATGTTCCCTGGCCGGCTTCGCTTTGATGAAAGGAGTAAGGCGTGGATTTTTTTTCGTTTGTTGAAGGTCCGTTGTTGTGGTTCGCCTTTCTGATATTTGTCATAGGCAGTCTGGTAAGGGTTGCCCTGTTCCTCTCGGTATCCACCAAGAAGGACAAGATCATTTACCAGCACTTTAAATGGAGGTATGTCTTTGCGACACTTCTCCGGTGGGTGTTGCCCGTAAACAAGGACGTGGCCAAGAACCCTGTATTTAGCATCCTGGGCTACGTATTCCATATCTGCCTGATCGTTGTGCCCATTTGGTATTCGGGCCATATTACGCTATGGGAGGAGTCGCGGTTTGCATGGTCGTGGTCATCCATCCCGGACGGGCTCGCCGATTGGATGACCCTGATCTTTCTGGCCATTGCCATCTTTTTCTTTTTGAGACGGATCTTTTCGGCCGATATTCGTCTTATTTCCACCTTTTCCGATTATCTCCTGATCATTGTGACGGCGCTGCCCTTCCTCACAGGGTATTTCCTCACCCATGGGACCCTGGACGGCATGGGGTTTCTGGGGGATAATATGCAGCTTTTCCATATTCTTTCAGCCGAGCTGGTGTTGATTTTGATTCCTTGTACCAGGCTGTCCCACTATGTCCTCTTCTTCTTTTCCAGGGGGGCCACCGGCGTTGAATTTGGCCGCAGGGGATATTCTATCTGAGCCAGAACAAGATGTTGTTGTGTGAAGGAGTCTGATTATGCGTCAAGGGATCATGGAGTTCTTGAGGCCCAGGCTGGGTGCACGTTTTAAGATGTGGCTAAATATCTGCACCCACTGCGGGCTGTGTGCCAACACCTGTCATCACTATACCGGCAATGACAATGACCCCAGGATGATACCCTCTTACAAGGTCAAGTTCTTAAAGGAGATACTCAAGAAAGAGGGCAATGTGGACAGAGACTATCTTCAAAGGGTCTATGATACGGTCTATTATGAGTGTAATATGTGCAGGCGGTGCACCCTTTATTGTCCTTTTGGCATCGATATTGCGCTGTTGATATCCCTTCTCAGGGCCTTGCTCTTCTCCCAGGGGATCGCGCCCGAGGGTCTGGTGAAGGCCATAGAGAACTACAAGGAATTTGGTAACCAGATGGCGGTTACGGACGAGGACTGGGTTGATACGATAAAGTGGTGCGAGGAGGAGACAGCAGAAGAGCTGGTGGGTCTAAAGATCCCCATCGACAAGAAGGGTGCCAAGATATTGTATACGGTCAATGCAAGGGAACCGATGTTCTATCCCCAGGACATGATGGAGGTGGCCAAGATATTCTATGTGGCCGGTGAGGACTATACCTATTGCAGCAAGCCGGGTTGGGACGATACCAACCTGTCCATGTTCTGTGGTGACCTGAAGACCTCCAGGATGATCGTCGAAAATACCTTTAAGAGGGCAGAGGAACTGGAGGTTAAACAGGTAGCCATTACCGAATGAGGCCATGCCTACAGAGCGCTTCGGTTCGAAGCGCCCACCTGGCTGGGATTTACGCCGAAGCAGGAGGTGGTTCACTCGGTTGAGCTATTTCATGACTATATCCGGGATGGCAGGATAAAATTAAAGGAAAAGATCAAGGTCCCCACAACGCTCCAAGATCCCTGCAATGTGGTCCGGAGCGGAGGGCTGGCCGAGAAAAACAGGCACCTGGCCGAATATCTCTCCGAGGACTTTCGTCCCATGAGATACCAGGGCAACGCTAACTACTGCTGTTCCGGCGGGGGGGGTGCCATGCCCATGGGCGGAGAGGTCAAGAAACACCGTCTCAAGGCCGGTAAGGTCAAGGCGGATCAGATCCGTGAGACCGGCGCCAAGGTCGTGTTTGTCCCTTGCCACAACTGTATTGATCAGATCAGAGATCTTTCAAAGGAATATGACCTTGGCATCAGGGCGATCCACTTCAAACAGGCCATCACCGAGTGTATGGAGATCCCTCAAGAGATGATACCCAGGGAGGATGAGGAATAGGAGGTCATCATGGTAGAATACAAAAACATCCTGTTTTGCACCGACTTTTCAGAAGATGCCGGCATTGCCTTTCTTCACGCCATCGATCTGGCCAAGAAGTATCATGCCAGGCTCCACATCCTCCACATCCCCCACTCTTCCTATTCATACCTGAGACATATCGTGGATGAGCATGTCCCGGATGGATCCCCCGGGGGTGAGGCCTTTTTTGGAAAAGAGGTGGAAAAGAGGGCAGAGCAGGCACTCAAAGATGCATACCTCAAAAGGCTGGAGGATTTTGACGACTATGTGTTTGTTGTCAAAAGCGGTTCTCCGGATGTGGAAATTATCCGATATGCCAAAGATAATGAGATCGATCTGATCGTGATGGGTGCCCTCGGCAAATCAGAGGAGGACCGGATTTTGCATGGAAGCACAGTGGCCAATGTATCCAAATATGCCCACTGTCATGTAATCGCCATAAGAAACCCTGCGAAACGCTTCACCCTTCCAGCCAGCATGTACTGAGATCAAGGGGTAAGCGACAGGGGTTTGCGCTGTTAAGGGCCTATTCCTGGAGGAGAAAAAGATGGCAAAAAGGATCCTGGTGGTTGACGACGAACTGGATATAAGGACATTTATTACCACATTGCTGGAGACCCATGGGTACAAGCCCCTTTCTGCAAAGGACGGGGTAGAGGGGCTGGAGACTGCCCGCCAGACCAGGCCCTCGCTGATAATACTGGATATAATGATGCCCAAAGAGAGCGGGATAGACCTCTATAGGGAGCTAAGGAATGCCCCAGAACTAAAGGACATCCCGGTGATCATACTTTCGGCAATCTCAAAAAAGACCTTTTTTTACTCGCAGGAAATGCTTGACAAATACAGGGGGGAAAGTATTCCCGAGCCTGCCGCCTACATTGAAAAACCCCCGGAGCCAGAGGAACTCCTGGAGGCAATCCAAAATAGTTTGAAATAGGGCAAAGATCGAACCTACCTTAATGCATCCTCTTTCATAAATAGTGTCTGAACGGAAACCCCTCCTCCCTTGGCGGGAGGGGGCCGGGGAGGGGAAAACAAGAGCTTTTCGGTCAGCCACTAAATACGGCATACCGTATTCTGAAAGGCTGGGTTCCTCGCTATTTCTTCATCAATCCTGTCTTGACCTCCTGAAAACTAGCTTTTTTCAATTGACTAGAAATACCACTTTGTAGTATAGCAAACCAGCTCCAAAAGAGGCATTTTTCAACGCTCTCGATTGGATAAGCGATCGACGTATCAATCCTACGTAACATCTCAATGATTAGGGGGAGGACACCTGGATTCCGACTTTCGTAGGAATGACAAAAGGGGCTAAGTTCACGTCATTCCGGCGAAATCCGGAATCCAGACCTTCTGATAATAAACATGTTTACCGCTAATTATTGAGAAGGTACAATCCTACAATAAAGACCCAAAAGGAGATGAACCATGGAATCTGATGGGACTTTGGTCCTAAAAAGGGACTCAG
>CAZXCQ010000127.1:0-17354 GCA_964639275.1 uncultured Desulfobacteraceae bacterium
TTAACATCTTAAATTACCAAATAGAAACGCAAAATTTATGAGTCAGAAAACTAGTAGTTACCGATTTAATTCATTAGAAATGCATAATCTTAAAGGAATGTCAAGCCCGATGTTGCATTGGAATTCACGCGATCCAATGAAATATGTTGTTTATACAAGCACAAACAGGCCAATTTGCAGGGACCATGGATATTTTTTGCACCATCGGGGTCAATAACAATTTCTGGCCAGAAGATTACTTTTTGATTTATGGTTTTGCGCCTTTGTATGCCCAAACCCTCAGGGCAGTTCTGATCACCGACGGGCATCGGGCGGCCCGGAAACTTGGCATCCGATACAGACTCATTCATTAGAAAAGAAGGGCAGCGCTCCGCGCCATTTTTGGCAGGTAAAGGAATCACACCTTTTTAAAACCAAAGGCATCTGCGATTCGGATTGCATCGATAATGAGTTCGGGGGTCAGCTCAAATCTTACATTGTGGAGGTAGCTGTCTTTGTTTTTGAAGACTGGCTGAATGGCTGCATCCAATTCCTTGTCCGTCACGGTTGCCAGACCGATTTGAGCCAGGGTGGTGGGCAGCCCGACTGACCTGCAAAAGATGTAGACTTCTTCTATTTTGGACTGTGGCCTGCTTTCAAGGAACAGGCCGGTCAGGGTGCCGAAGGCAACCTTTTCACCGTGATAATAATCGTGCGTTCCTTCCAGATTGCAGAGGCAGTCGTGAATGCCGTGGGCAGTTGAGAGGCCCCCGGATTCAAATCCAAGACCGCTCAGCAACGTATTGGCTTCGATAATGTATTCAAGGGCCGGGCTGACGACATTGTTTTCGCAGGAGATCCTGGCCGCCCCGCCGTATTCCAGAAGCGTCCGGTAGCACATACTGGCGATCGACATGATGGCCCTGAGATTGAACCCTCCGCATATATTTTTGAAATAGGATCGATCGCAGGTTTCAGCTTCAAACCAGGTTGCAAGGGCATCACCCATTCCGGAGACCAGAAATCTTACCGGTGCTTCAGCGATGATCCGGGTATCCACCAGGACATAATCGGGATTGCGTGTTGTAAAATAATCCACGACGGCGCCTTTGTTGTCATAAACGACACAGGCGCTTGCCGTTGGCGCATCGGTCGCGGCGATCGTAGGGGCCGCGATAAATTTCACGCCCAGTTGATTTGCCACAACCCTTGCGGTATCAATGGCCTTGCCACCCCCCATCCCGATGACAAAGTCATAATTATCGCCCTTTGTCAGATTGAAGATCCGGTCTATCTCATCCCAGGTGCAGTTGCCGCCGAACTTCTCATATTGAACGCTGCATATCTTTTCCCAAAACGGCATGTTTTGCGGAATCACCTTTTTTGCGGCAGCGTTTGTGGCAAGAATAAAGACCTTCTTGTTTTCAAGCTCGTTGATTGCACCAAAATTCCTGATAATGTCCTCCCCCTGGATGTAACAGCGGGGAAAAATGGCCTTCCTTATCATGAGTGAACCTCCGTTCTAAAATATTTTCACCTTATCATATCCCTTTCCCCAGTGAGTGTCAGTCCTTTATCTCTTTATAAGGTCCTTCGATAAAGGACGACCTTTTTGTAATCGACGAGGACATCGAAACTCGTGCGGAGGGCGTCCAGGTACGGGCTGTGGATTGCCTGCTCGTCGTTGATCACCTCTATGACGATCCGGCGCAGGGGTTGAAAGGGCCGGGTCAGAAGATGGCGCAGGACCCCCAGGCACGCGGGGAGATGGGGATCATCCGGGGACATGAGGAAGTTCAGTCCCTTGCCGTTCCGCTGGGAGACCAGGGCCAGGCTGCTGCCCCGGTAGACGAGATGGGTGCCGGCGACCCGTCTCGGCAGGGTTCCCCTGAGGGCATGGAGCGGGATGCCGCAGAGGGATGCCGGGTCTATGGCCGAGATCCAGTAGACTGTGCCTTCGGGCATCTTTCTCTGGAGCATGCGGAAGGCCTCGTGGGAGATGAACTGGGGACCGGGGAGGCCCTCAAAGAAGTAGCCTGTCAGGACCTCGCCCGAGAGTTCCATCAACCGCAGGGAGCGAAAGAGGGCCGACCACTGAAACGGGGGGAGTTCGTTCTGGAGGAGTTCCCTGAAGAGGATGCCGTATCGATCCAGCAACAGCCTGACCCGGTCCTTGTTGCGCTCCTCTGCCTCGATGGGGCCATCGCCTGGCTCGGGCCGGGCAAGGCGCTGCCAATGGCCTCCGTAGGGCATGGCACGCTTCCATCTGGAAAAGGCGGTCCTTTGGCCGGGCCGGCGTCTGCCAGCCGATCTTTCAGCAACTATGGCGGGCGCCTTGAACCCGGTCTCGATTCCCCGGCGAATCGAGAGGAAGGTGTCGCTGGTGACCCGGCCTTGCCACACGGCCCGCCACAGCCTCTCGGCAAGCTCCGCAGGCCGCAGCCCCGAGATCTCCTGCAAGGCGGGGAAATCATAACGCGCCCGGTGATCCGGGAAGAGGGCGGAGAGGTCTCCGTCATCCTGACCGGGTGTTTCTGAATCTCCGGGTTCCCCATCTCCCTGGCTCATGAGTTCGCGGTCCGCTTCAAAGACAAGGCACACCCTGCGGCCCTCAAGACCGACCCACCCGAGATCGCCTTCCTGGACGATGGCGTCGAGCCAGGCGGTCTCGTAAGACCGGACCCGGGCCGGAAGGATCTCGGATTCCCACAGGGCTGCGCGGGCCGGGTAGCAGGTGAGGCGTTCGATGCGGCGGAAAAACCCGTCCATATCCTCTGCCGGGTTTGTGATTCCTTGAAATCGGGCAAGAAAGAGGGGGAGCCGTTCGATTCCGAGGGGTTCAAAGGCGGGCCTGGCCCGTGCCCTCCTGAGCCTGAGAAGGGTTTCAAGGTTCTCGCGGTCGCACAAAAGATCTGCGTCCGATCCCTCAACCAGTTGACCGGTAACGAGTCGCTCTGAACTCACGAGGTCCTGAATGGCCCTTTCCAGTATGACCGGCGCTGCCCCGAGCGTTTCACGGATAAAGTCCGGGGTCCTGGGGCCGTAGAACTGGAGCCAGTCGGCGAGAATAACGGCAAAGGCATCGGCCTGGTCCTCTTCGGTGCCTGTCAGGGCTGAGACCTCGGCCTCGATGGTCTTCCCCTTGCCTGCCAGGGGCTCGACCCGCACCCGCGCCTCTCCGCCATAGAGACCGTAAACGATCCTCGGCACGAACTCGAGTGCGACGATCAGGGGTTCTGAGGCACCCGGAAAATGAAGACGCACGAGCTTTTCTTTAACGGGTTCGAGAAAGGTCCGGGGATCCAGGGCGTGGTCATCCTGGATGGCGCGCAAGAGCGCGTGCCACTCGCCGTGGGGGAGGAGGACGCGCTCCTTGACCCAGTCGAGGAGATCCCTCGGCGTGTCGGGTGAATAGCCGGGGTTGAGGCGCATGCGCTTCTGCTCGAAGTTATGGATGAGATCGGGGGAGAAGGCCGGCCGCATCTCAGGGGAGAGGGTCACCTGGCGCAGGAGGTCCTGGCCGAGCATGGAGGTCCTGCCCGTCCTCATCCGGTCGTCCATGTAGACATATTCGTTGATCTGGCGCCAGGTCATGCCAAGGGCCATGGGGCTTGGATGGGCCGTACGGGTCTCGCTCCAGGTGATTGATCCGGTCTCCATTTCCGTGAGGACCTGGTGCAGGGCCTTGAGATCGAATTGGTCCTGAAGACAGGTTCGCCAGGCCTCAAGGAGGATCGGGAAGTCCGGAAAGGGGAAGACCGCGGCCATGAGCTTCTGCGACTGGAGCCGGCTCAGCCAGAGGGGCATCCGTTCGTTTGGACTGCGACGCGTCAGGAGGAGGGCCCGGCCCGCGCACTCCCTGAACCTGGCCCCGAAAAAACCCGAGCCCTCAAGCCTCTTTTGTATCAGGGCCTCCACCCGGGCGCTCGTGACCAGGGAAAGGAGTTCCTCGGCCGTCCCCTCGTGGGGCAGGAGGAGGGCCAGGGCGTCATCGGTCACATAGACCTCGAGTTCGTGGCCAAAGCGGGCCTCCCAGGCCGCCTGGAGGGCCATGGCATAGGGCCGGTTGACCTGCCCGCCCCAGAGCGTATGAAGGATGACCTGGTTCCCCGGGTAGCCACCGGGGCCGGCGCTGACGAATTCCATCAGGAGGTGATGCCTGTGCGGGAGCGGGGATCGTGCCGCCTTTTTTTGACTCTTCAAGAAGGCGACAAGCATTTCTGAGGCCCCTGGGTCCATGCAGTGGTCCCGGCCGAGGCGGTTTAGAAGGCCGGGGTCGTCGAGGCGGTCATCGAGATCCTCGAGAAAACGGCCGATCCGCTCTGAGAGGTGAAAGTCGCGGAGGCCTTCCTCGGCCCTCCAGAAAGGGGGGGCTGTGGTGCTGGGGCTTGCCGGGACCGCAAGGACATCGTTGTGGGTGATCCCCTCGATCTTCCAGTTCTGGGTGCCAAGGGTAAAGATCTGGCCCACCGAGGCCTCCCAGACAAACTCCTCATCCAGTTCCCCGATTCGCGCGCCGGTCTCGTGGTGCCGGAGTTGGTAGTAGCCCCGGTCCGGGATGGTTCCGCCCGAGAGGTAGAGGTCCTGAAGCGCTCCCTTTCGGGCCGCGACGGTATGATCGACGCGGTCCACGGAGATGCGCGGTTTTAGTTCCCGGACCCGGCTGTCCGCGTACCGGCCGGCCAGCATGTTGAGGACCAGGTCAAAGTGTCTGCGGGTGAGGGATCGATAGGGATAGCTCGTCTTGAGCACCCGGTAGAGGGCATCGATGTCCCAGGTCTCAACCCCGACCATGGAGATGATGACCTGGGCGAGCACATCAAGGGGGGCCTGGACCGGCCGTATCGCCTCGATCTCCTGCCCCAGGACCCCGGAAGCGAGGACGGCGGCCTCGATGAGGTCCTGGGGATGGGTCGGAAAGAGGGTCCCCCGGCTCTTCTCCCCCACCCGGTGACCGGCCCGGCCGATCCGCTGGATGGTCGAGGAGACCGAATGGGGGGATTGGACCAGGATCACCTCGTCGAGCGCCCCTATGTCGATCCCCAGTTCCAGGGAGCTGGTGGCGACAATGGCCCTTAGTTCGCCTGCCTTGAGCCTCGCCTCCACCTCCTGCCGGATCTCGCGGGAGAGAGAGCCGTGGTGGGCGTAGGCGAGGGGCTGCGTCTCGCCCAGGTTGACGAGATGGGTGAGCTTTTCGCAGAGACGCCGGCTGTTGGCAAAGATGAGGGTCGAGCGGTTTTGAAGGATGATCTCCTTCACCTCCTCTACAAAGGGCTGCCAGAACGATTCCCTCGCCTGCTCAGCGGCAGCGCCCTCGGGAAACCGCACCTGCAGGGCATACTCTTTCTTTTCTGATGAGGCCACCTGGGCGACCGGTCTGGGTGACCGCCGCGAACCGCCCGCATCGAGGTACCCGCCCACGAACTCGGCCACCGTGGCCAGGGGGTGGATGGTGGCGGAGAGGGCGATCCGTTGAAACTCACCGCAGAGGGGCACCAGTCGATCCACCGCGGTGATGAGGTGGACGCCCCTCTTGTTATTCACCACGGCATGGATCTCATCCAGGATCACCGTGGCGATCCCTTGAAGGACAGACCTTCCGCCCTGGGAACTGAGGAGGAGATTCAGGCTCTCGGGCGTGGTGATCAGGATCTCGGGGGGGTGACGCTGCATGCGGCGGCGGTCTGACGGTGGGGTATCCCCGCTCCGGGTGAGGACCCTGAGGGGTGGAAAGGGTTCACCGGTCGCCTCAAAGATCCGCCTCATTGCCTCGAGCGGTTCAAGGAGATTTCGCTGGATGTCGTTATTGAGGGCCTTGAGGGGGGATACATAAAGGACGCTGGTGTGCCCGGGCGGCCACCTTCCCGAAACCAGCTGATCGACGGCCCAGAGAAAGGCGGCGAGGGTCTTCCCGCTCCCGGTGGGCGCCGTGATGAGCACGTTCTCTCCCCGGGCGATGGCCGGCCAGGCACGGGATTGCAGATCCGTGGGTCCGCCAAACTCCCCGGTGAACCACCTCGCCACCAGGGGGTGGAAGATAGACATAGCGTTCTGATCGATCATCATAGACTAATGGCCCGATAGGGCAATCCTTTCAGGGTATGTGACCGGTCAGGATTGTAACCCCTGGACCGTCGGGTGACAAGGGGGTAGGGTTAGGAAAAATAAAGAGGCCGAGAGGGGTTGTGATCTGGCCTACCGACCGTATTGACACCAGGCATTGAATATGTATAATATGATTATCATATTATACACGGAGACTAAGAGATGGAAAAGCGCATATCTGCGACCCGGGCTGTAAGGGATTTTTCTGAAGTCCTAAATACAATAAAGTTCAAAGGCGTTCATTATGTTATTGAAAGAGGTGGCAAACCGGTCGCTTCCATGAAGCCGATCGATGAAAAAACAGACCTTATGACGCTGGGCGAACTCAAAACCCTGCTCAAGAAATTGCCAAGGCTGGATGAAGAACTTGAGGCCTTTGCGGCAGATCTTGAAGAGATCACGAAAAATCAACCGCTTATGGCAACGGGGGATTTATGGGAGTAATCTTCGATACAAGCGTTCTGATTGAAGCGGAGAGGCGGGAATCTGAGATCAACCAATTTATTGAAGGCCGAAAAGAAGAGGTCTTTGGACTGAGTGTCATTACAATCGCTGAACTCCTACACGGTGTACACCGGGCGGATTCAGCAAAGAGACGTTTGAAGAGAAGTGCTTATGTCGAAAAAATTATCGAGCTCTTTCCCATCTATTTTTTTGAGATCTCAATTGCCCGGATATATGCAGAACTATGGTCTGATTTAAGCAAGAAAGGTATTCAGATCGGCGCCCACGATCTCATCATCGGTTCTACCGCCCTCTCGCTTGGGTTTTCAGTGGCCACCTATAACCGAAGGCATTTTGACCGGATAGAGGGGCTCAAAATCGAAACCTTGGCTTTTCGTAACACTTTAGCCGTTTGAAACCCGGGCAGTGGGGGTTCCGTTTTTCGGGCGTATAACTCGCCCGTAAGAGAGCGTAAGGAAATCACGTGCCATAGGTGAAAACAGGGGGCAGTATTTGCTGGAAACTCTTATGGTTTCCGGTAAGGTTGAAGTCAGTGATTTCCTAACGCTCTCTAACGGTCTCAGACAGGGATACACCCTTCAAAACGCAACCCCCATTCCCCTGTCTCAGTTCCAATTTTGAAGAAAGCTAAATTGATACGACCTTTCAAGAGTGACGGAAACGGTGCCGCTACCGGGTTGTTACCTCCAGGTGTTCACAATCAATGGCCCGTGATATATCGCGGGGGTCCATGAGAAGCATCAGGCCTCGCCTGCCGCCGTTGATGGCCACCTTATCAAACTGTAAGAGATCTTCCTCCATTACGACCGCCAGATCCTGTTTTGCGCCAAAGGGGCTGATGCCACCCACCAGATAGCCTGTCAGACGTTCTGCCGTTGAGGTGTCTGCCATGGCGGCCTTTTTCACGGAAAGGGAGCGGGCAAGGCGCTTTAGATCCAATTTCCTGTTCCCCGGGACAAGGACAAGGCCGTACCCTTTTGGCCCCAGGTCAACCACGAGGGTCTTGATGGTCCTCTCCTGGGGGAACCTGATGGCCTCTGAGGCAAAGACAGCCCCCTTTTGTTTGTGCTCATACTTGATGACCTCAAAAGGGATGCCTTTTTTCTCCAGGAATTTTGTGGCCAGTGTTGACATCCTAAATCGAAGGGTGGTTGCCCCGGGCTTGGCTCCCATACAAAAATGCTTGCCTGTCCGTTTTCTCTTCTTATATTTTAAAACATTGATTTTTATCAAGGGCTTCTTTTGGGGAGGAAGGCTATCACGATATGATGATTGCCGCTGCGGCTATTGACTCTAAAGGTCATTTATCCCTATATTAAAATTTTTGTATCAATTTAGCTATTTTCAAAACTGGCACTCGGGCAGGGCAATGGGGATTCCGAATCCCCATTGCCCTGCTTTCAAACACCTAAAGTGTTACAAATTTTTTTACAAATTGAGATACCCTTATCGGAGGATGACTTATGCGGATACGCCAACCTGGTAAGATACGTCAAAAACTCTGGCTTCTTGGCCGTGAGGAGTCATGCATATACCTGCTGGAGGGAACGGATCATTCCATGATTATCAGCGGGGGCATGACCGCCATTGTGCCGGATGTCGTTGAGCAACTGGAGGCATTTGGGATTGATGAGACACGAATAAAAAAGCTCCTGATCCTCCACGCCCACTTTGATCACGTGGGTGTTGTCCCCTTTTTCAAACGTCGCCTGCCCGACATGGAAATCTTTGCATCCGGCCGGGCATGGGAGCTTCTGGGGGCTTCGAAAGTCCGGACGACCATCAACAAATTCAGCCGTATGATTGCCGAGCGGCTTGGGGCGGACGGGGTGCATGAGAGATACGATGTGGACTGGAAAGACGATATCACCGGTACTGCGGTGTCTGAGGGAGATCAAATCGGTCTCGGGGATATGGATATCCATCTCTATGAAACCCCGGGGCATTCCTCATGTTCGATTTCGGCATACGTGCCTGAACTAAAGGCCCTTTTCGCATCCGATGCAGGGGGCATCCCGTACAAGGACACGATCATCGCCCCGGGGAACTCCAACTACACCCAGTTTCAACAGAGCCTCGAAAAGCTGAAGGATCTGGATGTGCAATATGCATGCGCTGATCACTACGGCTACCTGACCGGAACCGAGGCGCGGAATTTTATTCAGGAGGCCATCCAAGAGGCCAGGAAACGCCGGGCTTCCATAGAGGAGATCTATGGCCGCACCGGAGATATCGAGTCCACTGTCGCGGAAATGGTGGATACATTTTATCAGGAGAATCCGGGTTATATGCTGGGCCCGGAGATCAGCAGAGGGGTCTACCGCCAGATGGTCCGGCACATCGCGAACACCATGTAAAGGACAGGCGAGATTTCTCCAAGACCCCCATACAGACATTTTGGCGGATAGACTCTGAATCCGTATAACACTTTAACTTGTTGAAACCCGGGGAATGGGGATTCCCTTTTTCGGGCGTATAACTCGCCCGTAAGAGAGCGTAGAGAAATCACCTGCCATAGGTGAAAACAGGGGGCAGTATTTGCTAGAAAGTCTTATGGTTCTTGGCGACGTCGATCTCCGTGATTTCTTAACGCTCTCTAACGGTCTCAGACAGGGATACGCCCTTCAAAACGGAATCCCCATTCCCCGGGTTTCAAAGGGCAAAATGGTTACGTTTTAAACAGCACGAAAGGATCAAATATGAGTGTCGCGACTGCCACAAAATATCGCTTTGAGACCGGGGTATATCGACCACCGAGTGAAGGCGGTAGTTACTCCCTGTTGATCAGGGTCACCCGTAATTGCCCCTGGAACCGGTGTGAGTTTTGCAGCATGTACAAGGGGGAGAAGTTCGAATTGAGATCACCCGAAGAGGTCAAGGCCGATATCGATTCGATTGCAGCAATCTGCAACCTCCTCCGTTCCATTTCGTGGAAACTCGGCTACGGTGGTGAAATCAATCGTCATGTGGCCATCGCCCTGCTGGAGAGAGAGCCAGGATTTAATACCCGTCAGGGATTTGTCATGATCTATGACTGGCTGGTTTCCGGCGGAAAAACAGCCTTCCTGCAGGACGCGAACAGCCTGATCCTGCCTGTGGAAAGGCTCGTCGATATCCTGAGGCATCTGCGAAAGACCTTTCCTTCCTTGAATCGGGTGACCACTTACGCCAGGTCGAGGACCCTGGCGCAGCGAAGGCTCGAAGGACTGGTAGAAATCCGTCAGGCCGGGCTGGACAGGTTGCATGTCGGCCTGGAAACGGGTGATGACGTGCTGCTCAAGCGGGTAAGAAAAGGGGTTACAGGCGAGGGGCACATCAGCGCGGGCGCAAAGGCCATGAAGGCCGGGTTTCAGCTGTCCGAGTACTGGATGCCGGGATTGGGCGGAAAAGAGCGATGGGAAGACCATGCCAGAAATACGGCCCGCGTGTTGAATGCCATAAACCCGCATTATATCCGTTCGCGTCCCTTTTTCCCATCCCCCGGCTCCCCCCTTTTTGAGGCATACAGCAAAGGAGAGTTAAAGCTTCTGGCACCCCGCGAGCAGTTGATCGAACTCAAGTTGATGGTGGAGGAACTGGATGTGACCTCCAGGGTCTGCTTTGACCATGCTGCCAATTACTGGAGAGGACGAAACGGCGGGCTTCTGTTTAGCCAGAGCTATGAAGGCTATCGATTCCCTGATGAAAAGCCACGGGTGTTGGAATTGCTTGACCAGGGCATAGCGGTCCAGAGCGATACCCCCGGAATGGAAGACTTTCGGATGATGCTCTAAGCAGATGTATTGAGAAATACGGTTACGTATAGTATCTCACCGCCGAGCCGCAAAGAGCGCGGAGAACGCATTTTTTGCTTTCCGCTGAGCCCCGCTCAAAGTCCGGGATAAAACTTACACCCGCTCGTTGAGCCGTGCCAGGCGCTCACCCACCTCCCTCAATGTCCCTTCATCCTTGGCAAAATGTAAACGGATCAGGTGGTTGACGGGTTCGTGAAAAAAGCTGGAGCCAGGCACGGCCGCCACGCCGATCTCCTTCACCATCCAGTAGCAGAATTCGGTGTCATCGGAGAAACCAAAATCGGAGATATCTATCATGACATAGTAGGCCCCATTGGGTGTGGTATAGCGCAGCCCGGCCTGGTCAAGATAACCCAGAAAGAGATCGCGCCGGCGGGTATAATCGGCCCGTAGCTGTTCGTAGTAGGTCAAGGGAAGCCCCAATGCCGTCACAGCCGCCTCCTGCAATGGGGCCGCCGCCCCCACGGTCAGGAAGTCATGGACCTTGCGAACACCGAAAATCACCTCTGCCGATGAAATGACATACCCCAGCCGCCACCCGGTGATAGAATAGGTCTTGGAGAGCGAACTGCAGCAAATGGTCCGTTCAAACATCCCGGGGAGGCTGGCAATATAGGTGTGCCGGTGCGGGGCGTAGACAATATGCTCGTAGACCTCATCCGTGATGATAAAGGCATCGAACTCCTGGGCAAGCCCGGCAATAAACTGGAGCTCATCCTGGGTAAAGACCTTGCCCGAGGGGTTTGACGGGTTACACAATACCAGGGCCTTTACCCCCTGCTCAAAGGCACGGCGCAACTCATCCCGATCAAACTGGAATTCGGGGGGACGAAGCGGGATATAGATCGGCTCGGCGCTTGACAGGATGGTATCGGCGCCATAGTTTTCGTAAAATGGGGAGAAGACGATTACCCGGTCACCTGGATTGCAGACCGTCATCATTGCCGACATCATGGCCTCTGTACTCCCGCAGGTAACGACAATGTGGTCATCCGGATCCAGCTCGATTCCCATCCACCTCTGCTGTTTACGGGCAAGGGCCGCGCGAAAATTGGGCGCCCCCCAGGTTATGGCGTATTGATGATACCCCTCTTGCAGCGCGCGCTTTGCAGCGGCCACCAGTTCATCAGGGGGATCAAAGCCTGGGAATCCCTGGGAAAGATTGATGGCATTATACTTGTTGGCCACCCGCGTCATATCCCGGATGACGGATTCGGTAAAATGCTCCAGGCGAGCAGCGATCTTTGGCATCTTATAAAGCCTCCCTCATTGGCCAGGACCTTGTCTTTTGACTGGGGGATAATAAAGAGACATGGGTTGTCTGTCAAACAGAAACCAGGGTCAGGGTTTGGGGGGTCTCAAATCCGGTAGGACCCCGGAGGTTGAACCCCGGGGAGATGACCGAGGGGGAGGCGGCTTCAAACCGGTTCAGGTAAGACCGGAGAGCCCCTGATCCAGGTCTTTACACAGGTCTTCCGGATCCTCGAGCCCCACCGATATCCGAAAGATCCCATCGCCTGCAAGGTCCTGAAAGGCCTTTTGCTGCCCCCGGCTCAGCTTAAAGGATGACTCAAAAAGGGCCGGGGTGGAGAGATAAAAAATAAGGCTCCGGTGGTGGCCCAGTGAGACCGCATAATGAAAGATCTCTAACCGCTTTTCAAGGATCACCGCCGCATCCGGACCATTTTCCACCTGGAAGGTCAGCATCCCTGAAAAATTTTTCATCTGCTCCTTTGCCAGGTCGTATTGCGGATGAGAGGATAGGCCTGGATACACCACCTTCTTGACCCTCGGGTCCCCTTCAAGGAACCCGGCCACCCTCTTTGCCCCGGCCTCGTGGGCCTCCATACGAAGCGGCAACGTGGCAATCCCCCTCATGATCAGCCAGGCGTTAAAGGGGCTGAGAATCCCACCCGTCCGGATGGCCACCTTCTGACGCAGGGCCTCGATATCTTTTGCCGGTCCCAGCAATGCACCACCGATGGCATCCCCGTGCCCGCACAGATACTTGGTGAGGGAGTGAAGCACGTAGTCTGCCCCCAGTGCCAGGGGCCGGGTTGCAATGGGTGTGGCAAAGGTGGAATCCACGGCAAGCCTTGCCCCAGCCCTGTGGACAATTTCGGCAACAGCCCGGATGTCTGTAAGCCGGAGGATCGGGTTACAGGGCGTCTCGGCATAAACCAGCCTTGTCTCAGGGGTGACGGCCTGCTCCACCTCGTCCAGATCAGACATATTGACCTTGGTGATCCTGATCCCCATCCTGGGGAGGATATCATTGGTCAGCTCCGCGGTGGCGGCATAGGAGACATCACTGATGACCAGGTGATCCCCGCTGCTCAGGTGGTAAAGAAACAGGGCCGTTACCGCGGCCATCCCGCTGCCAAGGGCAACACAGGCCTCGGCACCTTCCAGTTCTATCAGCTTTTGCTCAAGCTGACGGACCGTGGGGTTCCCCCACCTCGTGTAATAGTAGGGTGCATCGGCCTCCAAGCCTTCCACGGAAAATGATGCGCCGGCATCGGCCGCAAATGTGGTCGACATGACCAGATTTGGCGCCGAGGCCCTTGTTATGGGGTCTGGGGCTTCGCCGGCGTGAACTGCCTTTGTTCTCATGCCTCTCTGCCGATGGGTATCCATCACAACTGCTCCTTGATTGTTATTGGGCTCTCATACCAATTGAACGCCTCGAAATTTCTCTACCGGCCACCGTGCTCTGACAGGGGCGCCTGGTCTTTTTGAGCCCCGCTCAAACGCATGTTGGCGATCCGCCTTGCCGCCTCGTCCGTACTGCACCCATCGGTCCGGGCCATCTCAAAGACCTGGTTGAGATTGCCCTTGATCGCATTGACAAGCCTCTCTTTGGCTTCCTCGCTTGACCAGCCCCTGACCTCCATCCCGATAATGGCGATGGCCCCCCCGCTGTTGGCAATAAAGTCGGGCGCATACAGGATATCTTGTTCTCGAAGTCGTATGGCATCTTGCGGGACTCCCAGTTGGTTATTGGCGGCTCCCGCCACCACGCGACAGCGCAGGCGGGGAATGGTCTCCTGGTTGAGAATCGCCCCAACCGCACACGGGGCAAATATATCGCAGGGTGTGTCGTGGACCTTTTCAGGAGGAATCGGCTGTAACCCGAATTCAGCTGAAAAATGCCCGATGACAGCGTCGTTTATGTCACTTATCAGGATCTCCGATCCGGTCTGCCGCAACAGCCCGATCAATTCCCGGCCCACGCTTCCCACGCCCTGGATCAACACCCTTTTCCCCTCCAGGGTGGCCGTGCCAAAGGCCTGTTCGGCCCCCACCTCAATGCTGGTAAAGACCCCCAGGGCTGTAAATGGGCCCGGGTTGCCGGCCCCCCCAGCAGCCGGTGTGCGCCCAAAGATATAAGGATCACCGGTCTCTGCGATGATGTCCATATCCTCCGATGATGTGCCGTAGTCCGGACCCGTAAAGAATAGCCCGTTGTGGCTGTGAACAAATTCGCCATATCTTTTGAGCAACGCCGTCCGCGTCTTTAGATCCAGATCAGGGGGTATCGCAATGACCGCCTTGCCACCTCCGTAGTCAATGCCCGCTGCGGCCCATTTGAGGGTCATGCCACCGGCCAGTCTCTGGGCATCCTCCAGGGCGGCCCGGAGATCAAGATAGTGCTTCATGCGTGTCCCGCCGACTGCCGACCCCAGCCGGGTAGAATGAACTGCGATAAAGATCCATGCATTGGCGGGCCGGTCAAACCGAATAATCACACACACTCCGTTCCATTCTCTGATCAAAGACTCCATTGATCTCTTCTCCTTGGATTCTCACGATGGAATTTGTGCTAAGTACTCTAATTTATGAATATTATGACTTATTCAATTCAGTTATATCTTAACCATTCACCGCAGAGCCGCAGGGATCGCAGAGAAATTTGGGATTTTTCGTTTGTCGCTGAGACGCCGACAAATGAAAAGCACCATGCCTCCAGCAATCCACCCACCAACAAATCCTGCGCTGCAGCGCTTGGGTTTATTGCTTTTTGCCCTTCTCAGCGAAAAGGAATAAGAAAATTATCCTCCGTGAACTCTGTGCCTCGAATGAGCGGAGCGAATGGACGGTGAGGCAATAGAGTAATATGTCTCCGTATTTAAGAAAATGGGTACTAGGCGAAGCTGTTTACTGGTGGAATTGATACAGCGGTCTGGTGGAAATGTCAAATGTCAACGGAACCCCGTTTCGATTCTCGTTATGGAGCTCACCCCAGCCTTTTGAAACCCGGGGAATGGGGATTCCGTTTTTCGGGCGTATAACTCGCCCGTAAGAGAGCGTAAAGAAATCACCTTAGGCTATTCCTCGGGCTGCGCGACAGGCTGCCGTATCCGTTTGGTCTGGCCCCGCCGGCGTTTGGATTCCAACCGGCGTTCCCTGGAGGCGAGGGTTGGTTTTGTCTTGTGGCGGGGTTTGGGCCTTAGGGTGGCCCGGCGGATCAGGGCGATCAGCCGGTCCATGGCATCCTGGCGGTTTCGGTCCTGTGTGCGGAATCGCCGGGCATGGATGATCAGGATACCATCTTCGGTCATCCGCCTGCCGGCCAGGGTGGCGAGCCGCCTGCGGACATCAGGGGAGAGCGAAGGGGATCTGCCTGCATCAAAGCGGAGCTGGACAGCAGTGGCAACCTTGTTGACATTTTGCCCTCCCGGTCCGGAGGCGCGGATAAAATCCTCCTGGATCTCCTTTTCATCAATCGCGATGGTATCGGTTATGAAAATCATTCCCCATCAATCCCCGGATAGGACAGACTGCCTCGTCTCCTGTTGGGGTCTCCCTCAATTCCTGTATCACCCTACTCTTTTTTGGGCTTCTTTGGTGCTGTATCCGGGATCATACCAGGAAGCTCTGAGCATTCTCCTTTTTCACTCCGATAGGGAACCGATTTCAGGTATATCCCGATCTTTCCACTTTCTGCAATCCGCCACAACCGGCCGGTGGCCGTATCGAGCATGAACTGGTCTTTGCTCGAAGTGGATACCTGGCCAAAAACAAATCGACCGTTGGCGGAGGACAAGACTCCGTGTTGCGATTGTTGTATCTGTGGTGAGCCAATGCCCAGTGGCTGGGCAGAGACGGCCGCGGCGCCGAGTAATACCAGTAAGAAAAGCGGCATCACCATCATTACAGCCTTAATGTCTCGAACCATGTTTTTCACCTCCCTTCTCGTGGATGGGGCGGTTTTTTGGCCCTTGCCCTTGTGGTTATTTGTTGCTGCGGCCCAAGGGCGCCTATGACTCCTTTGTGTAGCATAGCCGAGTCTTGGCCCCAAGACAATAAAATGAGTAACACGTTGGTCACTGAAACTAGCGAAATAGGGGTTTTCTTCCAAGCCCGAGGATAGTCATTGACCCGGCAGTTGAAACCTGTTCTGATTGTATCAATTTAGCTTTCTGCAAAATTGGTACTGGAATCTCTGTACCCCGGGTTTCAAAAGGCTAAAGTGTTACTTCTGATTAATCCTACAACGTAACTTAGAGAGACCGCCGTATTTCACATTCCGTCATGCCGGACTTGATAAGCCTGCCCCGTGCGTGATACGGGGGCATCCAGAAGTCCTCCCCTGGGCATGGAGTCAAATTGGCCGTCTTGCAGCCCATTCTGACTGGATTCCGGCTTTCGCCGGAATGACGGCGTAACAAGTTTCGTTGTAGGGTTAACTGTAGGGCTGATCCCTGTCATGGCTCAACAGTCGCCCTGGCGACCCTATATCCCTTTTTTGTGGGCATGGTAGATCACAGAGAAACCCGGAGGGAGGATATGTTTTGCGGTTCTTGGCCTTTATCCTTGTTTTTTTAACACTCTATGGACTCCTTCACCTTTATGCCTTTCTAAAGATAAGGCGGGCCTTTGCCATGCCCAGAGGGGTGAGCATCCCTTTGGTCTGCCTTATGCTCGGCATGGTGTTCTGCCCCGTTATTGTCCGGGTTCTTGAAGGACTCGGCATGGAGACCCTCCCCAGGGTTTTCGGCTATACGGGCTATCTCTGGATGGGGGTCTTGCTCCTGTTTGTATGTTGCTGCCTTCTTATTGACATCGAGCGACTCCTCTGCTCAGCAGGGGCGTATTTTTTTAAAAGGAACCTCGGAAGGTGGACCTTGACCCCGAGGGCCGCGTTTCTTACCGCCCTGACGGTCTCTGTCGTGATATCCATCTATGGATACCTCGAGGCCCTGAACATCCGAACAGAAAGGGTCATAATCCGTACGCCCAAGATCTTCAAAGAACCGGGAAGGCTCAGAATCGTTCAGATCTCCGATCTCCACCTGGGTCTAATCGTGAGAGGGTTTCGATTGCAAAAGATACTCGATGAAGTCCGCGCGGCAAGGCCGGACATACTGGTCTCAACCGGAGATCTCCTGGACGCACAGACCGACGACATGACAAGGATGGCCAACGCATTTGCCCATATCCATGCCCCTTACGGGAAGTTTGCGGTTACCGGGAATCACGAGTTCTACGCGGGGCTTGACCGGTCTCTGGCCTTTACGAAAGAGGCCGGTTTTACCGTGCTTCGGGGAGAGGTGCGTGATATCCCGGGAATGGTTCTTGTTGCCGGTGTGGACGATAAAGCGGCCAACCGATTTGGCCTTTCAAAAGGGGGGACTGAGGCGGAGTTGCTCTCTGCTCTCCCCAGGGATCGCTTTGTTTTGCTTCTGAAGCACAGGCCTCTTTTAGAGGAGCAATATGACAGGCCTTTTGACCTTCAACTCTCAGGCCACACCCACGGAGGCCAGATCTTTCCGTTTAGCCTCATCATCGACCGGCTCTATCCGGTTGGTGCCGGGCTTCTGAGACTTGAGGACGGGGCCTTGCTCTACGTAAGCCGCGGGGCCGGTACCTGGGGACCACCCATCAGGTTTCTTGCCCCGCCTGCGGTGACCGTTATCGACCTCGTGCACGGAGAAGCAGGCGGGGTAAATCCTCCTTAGGGCTTGCGCAGAAATAACTTCGCAGAATTGGCGTCCAGATTTGGGTCAG
>CAZXCQ010000128.1:0-17246 GCA_964639275.1 uncultured Desulfobacteraceae bacterium
ATCCCCTTGTGGTACTCTTGGATCGTTTTTACCGCTAGATCACCCTTTATCATGGATCTTATGGCCTGAACAGTGGCCCTTGCCCCGGCCACCGTGGTCGTGTAAGGGATGCCAAATGTGAGGGCTGTGCGGCGGATCGAATAGGATTCGGAAATAGCCTTTTTATTATTGGTTGTGTTGACTACCAGGTCAATTTCCCCATTCTTGATCATATCCACCACATGCGGTCTCCCTTCTCTTACCTTTCGAACACTTACATTAGAAATGCCGTGACCTGAAAGAAACCCGGAAGTGCCTATGGTGGCAGCGATTCTAAAGCCGAGATCCAGAAACTCAGATGCAATGCCTGTAACACTTGGTTTATCCTCATCCCTTACACTGATAAACACCGTGCCAGACATTGGCAGGCTCTGGCCGGCTGCCAGCTGCGACTTGGCAAAGGCCATCCCGAATGAGGTGTCAATCCCCATCACCTCGCCGGTCGATTTCATCTCAGGCCCCAGCAGGGTGTCTACCCCAGGAAATCTGTCAAATGGGAAAACCGATTCCTTTACACACACATGCCCTGGTATGATCTCCTGGGTCAGTCCGAGTTCTTTAAGGCGTTTTCCCATAATAACCTTTGTGGCGAGCTTGGCCAGAGGGACGCCAGTCGATTTGCTTACAAAGGGAATGGTTCGGGAGGCGCGGGGGTTAACTTCGAGGACATAGACAACTCCGCCCTTTATGGCATACTGGATGTTCATCAATCCGACAACATCCAACTCCCTAGCAAGCGCCCTAGTATGGGTCATGATCTGTTCTATGGTTTCCGGTTTGAGGGAGATTGGCGGGAGGATGCAGGCGCTATCCCCGCTGTGGATGCCGGCCTCTTCGATATGTTCCATGATTCCGCCGATAACCGTATCGTGGCCATCCGAAATGGCGTCCACATCCACTTCTGTGGCATCCTCCAGAAATCTATCTATCAGGACCGGCTTTCCCGGTGACACCTGAACGGCCATGTCTATATAAAACTCGAGGTCCTTTGTGTCGTATACGATCTCCATGGCACGGCCGCCCAACACAAACGATGGTCTGACCACAACAGGGTAACCGATCTTCTTGGCCACCTGGATCGCTTCTGTCTTGTTTACAGCGATTCCGTTTTCAGGCTGGAGGATCCCAAGTTTTTTTAGCATTGCCTGGAACCGTTCCCTGTCCTCGGCGCAATCTATGCTGTCCGGGCTTGTTCCAAGGATCTTGACGCCGGCCTCTGCCAGGGGGACCGATAGGTTGAGAGGGGTTTGGCCGCCGAATTGTACTATCACCCCCTCAGGACGCTCCTGTTCAACGATGTTTAGGACATCCTCACGGGTCAGGGGCTCAAAATAGAGCTTGTCTGAGGTATCATAATCGGTGCTAACCGTTTCCGGGTTGCTGTTTACCATAATGCTCTCAATACCCATCTCTCTTAAGGCGAAGGAGGCGTGTACACAACAATAATCAAATTCAATCCCCTGACCGATCCGATTGGGTCCCCCACCCAGGATAATCACCTTTTTCTTTTTTGAGGTCCGGATTTCGTTTTCCTGTTCATATGTTGAGTAATAATAAGGGGTGTAGGCCTCAAACTCGGCCGCGCAGGTATCCACCAGTTTGTAAACCGGTTTAGAGCCTTTTCGGCACCGCGTTTCTCTGATGGTCTGCTCGCTCGTATCAAAAATCTCCGCCAGCCGGATATCAGAAAACCCGTATTCCTTCGCCCTCCTTATCAGCTCTGGGTCACCGGTATCAAGACCTTGCCCCCCTTTTGAAAGGCATGCCAACTCCTCTTCAAGGTCAACTATCTCCTTTAGGTGATAAAGAAACCAGGGATCAATACGGGAGAGTTCATAGATCCTTTGTATGGACATTCCCTTTTTAAAGGCCGTATAGATGTGAAACAGTCGACTTGAGTCGGGGACGATGAGGTGCTGTTCCAGTTCCTGGGGGTCACAAGCGGCACTTTTATCAGAGCTCAGACCAAACCTTCCGATCTCCAGGGAGCGAACTGCCTTCTGGAGCGCCTCTTTGAATGTCCTCCCGATTGCCATGGTTTCACCCACAGACTTCATGGATGTGGTCAGGCTGTCAATGGCATCGGGGAATTTTTCAAAGGTCCACCGGGGTAGCTTGACCACGCAGTAGTCGATCGTTGGCTCAAAAGATGCCAGTGTCTCGCGAGTGATATCGTTGGCAATCTCATCCAAGGTATACCCCACGGCCAGCTTGGCGGCGATTTTTGCGATCGGAAACCCCGTGGCCTTGGAGGCGAGTGCAGAACTCCTCGATACCCTGGGGTTCATCTCGATCACGACCATATCACCATTCTGCGGATGCACGGCAAACTGGATGTTGCTACCCCCTGTCTCCACGCCGATTTCCCTGATAATGGCGATGGCCGCATCCCGCATGGCCTGATATTCTCTGTCAGTGAGGGTCTGGGCCGGGGCTACGGTAATACTGTCACCGGTATGGATGCCCATGGGATCAAAATTTTCAATGGAGCAGATAATGACCACATTGTCTTTGAAGTCACGCATGACCTCCAGTTCGAATTCCTTCCAGCCGATAAGAGATTCCTCCATAATGATTTCTGAGATCATGCTGGCCTCAAGCCCTGCAGCCGCAAGGATTTCCATCTCTTCCCGGTTGTACGCCACGCCACTTCCCGCACCTCCAAGGGTAAAACTGGCCCGGATGATGATCGGATATCTCATCCTTTTTGCAATCTTCCTGGCCTGTTTCATATTTCGGGCAATGCCGTTTGATGGGACCCTCAGGCCGATACGATTCATGGCATCACGGAACTTTTCCCTGTCTTCTGCCTTTTGTATGACCGGGATGGATGCCCCGATCATCTCCACGCCCAACTCATCGAGCAGACCAGTCTGAGCCACCTTTACAGCACTGTTGAGTCCGGTCTGGCCGCCCAGTGTCGGAAGGATCGCGTCAGGCCGTTCTCGTTTGATCACCCTTGATAGGATCTCGGGGGTTATGGGCTCGATATAAGTCCGGTGCGCCATCTCAGGGTCTGTCATGATAGTGGCGGGATTGCTGTTGACGAGTACAACCTGATACCCTTCTTCCACCAGGGCCTTGCAGGCCTGTGTCCCTGAGTAGTCAAACTCACAGGCCTGTCCGATGATGATGGGGCCCGATCCGATAATAAGGACTTTGTTGATGTCTGTCCGTCTAGGCATGGTGGTCGTTACCGCTTACTCGTTCTTAATTCACAACCATCAATCATCAATCCCCAGCCATCATCTCGATAAATCGATCAAAGAGGTAGGAGGCGTCATGAGGTCCCGGTGATGCCTCGGGATGGTACTGGACCGAAAAAAGGGGGTGTTTTCTGTGTTTGAGCCCTTCCAGGGTGTTGTCGTTGAGGTTGATGTGGGTCAATTCCACATCATGGTCTCTCAAAGACTCCATGTCTACACAAAAGCCATGGTTCTGGGAGGTTATCTCCACCTTTCCGGTGGAAAGGTCCTTTACAGGCTGATTGCCGCCGCGGTGTCCGAATTTGAGCTTAAAGGTCCTGCCCCCAAGGGCCAAGGCGATCAACTGATGGCCGAGACAAATGCCGAATATGGGGCGTTTGCCGATCTGACCCCTGATGGTATCCACTGCATAGGTGACAGCAGCAGGATCCCCCGGCCCATTGCTCAGGAAAAGCCCGTCAGGGTCCAGTCGATCTATGGTCTTGCTCCCCGTATCCGCGGGGACAAGAAGGATCGCGCACCCTCTCTTTTCAAGAGATCTCAGGATGTTGTATTTTGCCCCGTAGTCGAGAGCCACTACTTTGAAACGTCCCGTCTTAGGGGGCCATTTGAACTCTCCAAGCCCACAGCCGACCTCTACTGGCCTTCCGTTTTGCCACAGCAGCGGATGGGAGCAGGTGACTTCCCTGACCAGGTCCCTGCCGACCATATCCGGACTCTGCCGTGCCTTCTCCACAAGCGAATCCGGGTCAAGATCGATTGTTGAAAGGGTGGCCTTCATGGCACCCTGAAGCCGGATGTGCCTGGTGAGGGCGCGGGTGTCGATCCCCTCGATCCCTGATATCTTATGGGTCCTCAGATAGTCGGCCAGGGCCATTCGGGATCGCCAGTTACTCGGGTATTCCTGGTATTCCTTGACCAAAAGGGACTTGACCTGGATCTTTCCCGATTCCACGTCTTCGTCATTGGTTCCGTAGTTACCGATCAAGGGATAGGTCATGGTTACCATCTGTCCCGCATAGGAAGGGTCGGTGAGGATCTCCTGGTATCCGGACATGCTGGTATTAAATACGACCTCACCGGTTGATTCACCATGGCCAGTAAAGGAGCGGCCGGTAAATACCTTTCCGTCTTCCAGGGCCAGCAAGGCCTTGGGCTCACCAGTTTTCACGGACTTTAATTCCCCGTCTCTTGAGATCATCCTTTATTTGCCGGATCGTACAGGTCCCGTAGTGTACGATGGACGCGACAAGTGCAGCGTCTGCCTTTCCTTTGGTCAGTGCGTCATGGATGTGGTCGATGTTTCCCGCCCCCCCAGAGGCGATAACGGGGATATCCACATTTCGGGAAATGAGAGAGGTGAGGGTCAACTCATAGCCATTCAGGGTGCCATCTGTATCAATGGAATTGAGGCATATCTCGCCTGCCCCCAGGGTCTCCGCCTCTTTGGCCCAGGCCAGGGCATCAATTCCTGTGTACGTCCTACCCCCGTTGATCACGATCTCATACCCGGACGGGACCGCCTTGGAGGTTTCAACTGCCTTCACGTCCATCCCCAACACAATACACTGGCTACCGAAGGCCTTCGCACCCTGCGAAATGATTTCGGGATTCCTCACGGCTGCGCTGTTGACGCTGACCTTTTCGGCACCCGCCAGGAGCACCCTGCGCATATCCTCCAAGGTCCGGATTCCGCCGCCTACGGAAAAGGGGATAAAGATCTCTCTTGCCACCCCCTTTACCACATCAATCATGATGTCCCTTCTGTCACTGGAGGCGGTGATATCATAGAAGACGATTTCGTCGGCACCCTCCTCATAGTAAAATCGTCCCATTTCCACCGGGTCGCCGATGTCCACATTTCCCTCAAATTTGATGCCTTTTGTGGTCTTGCCATCCCTGACATCCAGACAGGGGATGATTCGCTTACTCAGCATGTATCCCTTCCAAATTGCAAAAGTTCTTTAATATCCGCAGGCCGGCTCGACCACTTTTCTCCAAATGGAACTGGGTGGCGATCAGATTTCTCGCTCCGATGATCGACGGAAATTCGATACCGTATTCCGTCTTTCCGATCACATGTCTCTCAGAGTCAGGAAGCGGGTAATAGGAATGGACAAAGTAAAACTCATCCCCTGGCATGATGCCCTCGAGAACAGGATGTTCTTTGATGAGACGGACGTTATTCCATCCCATGTGGGGAATCTTCAGCCGCCCATTTTCAAAGGAAAGCAAAGGTGAGGGGAATCGCTTTACTTCGCCTTCTATTAGACCCAGACACTGTGTACGATCCTCCTCACTGCTCTCCAGGATTATCTGCGCCCCAAGACAGATCCCCAAAATCGGTTTGCCTTCCAAAAAGGATTGAAAAAGGATCTTATCCAGACCCATTTCTCTTAAATTATCAATGGCCTTTCCTGCTGCACCCACACCGGGAAAGACAATCCGATCACAGTTCAGGATCTCCTCCTTGTCATTTGTAATGCGACAGGGATAGCCGAGGTAATTGAGGGCCCGCTCCACGCTTTTTAGGTTTCCTGCCTTATAATCGATAATGGCAATCATTGTTCTATTTCGTTTCTACCCGTTCACAGGCTCGTAATACTTTAACCATTTGAAACCCGGGGATAAATCGATTGTGGTGTGGCATGTGGAAGAAAAAAAGTAACCGTTCACAGGTTCAGGGTTCAACGTTCAGGGTTAGGGAAAGAACTGGATTTTGAACCTTGAAGTTCTTGTAAAGAATAGGGATTTTGCCATATCATTGTAAAGTGTCTATTCAGGTTTGGTGTGGATATACCAAAGCACAGTTTTCCTGGACAAAACGTTTACATAATGACGTATGGTGATGAGAATACAACCTTTGAACCCCTGAACCTCTGAACCCGTGAACGGCTACGAAAGAAAGACCCCCATGCCACACCTTTCCCCCTGTCTTTTGAGATGTTACGCTAAATTGATAAAAAAAGATAAAATGACACCAAAACTTACGTTTTTAGCCCATCAGGGCTGATATGCTTTGCCGGATAGACGCAATCTGTTTGTCTTCAAGTATCTTTTGGCCGTCTGAATTTCGGACATAAAAGACGCCGGTCATCTTTTCCTCATCGCTGATGACCTTTGCAAAACGGATATCCAGACCCAGCTCGAACATATCCTTTGCCAGGTCATAAAGGAGTCCCACCCTCGCCACCGAGCTGGTCTCAACAACAGTAAAGAAATCGGAAACGTCGTTCTTGATCGCAATCTTTTGAGGGACCATGGCTCCGTTTCCCTTTGGGTGCAAGCTCAACCGTCTTTTGGTGCGGATCAAATCGTCCAGCGGAAGTCGATCTTCCAGGGCCGCCAGAAGATCCTCCAGGGTCCTATCCCATTGTTCTGCTTCGCGGTAAGGGTCCAGGGGGTTGGTTACCTCATAGGTATCAAAGGCCAATCCATTCTTCAAGGTAAAGATATTGGCTGACAATACCGCCATGTTGTTCAAGGCAAAGACCCCCACCATTTTGCTAAAGAGGCCGGGGCGGTCGTAGGTGCACTGGAGCACGCGGGTGACCGGGGCATTTCTAAGCTTGTGCAGGTTCCACATATGCTTTTTTTCCCCAAGGGTCAAGGCCATTGTAAAATGTTGCTTTATTTCTTCTGGTTGGGCACTGAGAAAATATCTCAAGGGCACCTGATCCATCAATTCAAGGATATCCTGTTTTGGAAAATCCGGCCTCAGTATCTTCAAGACAGCGATCTTATTCGACGCGATCTTACTGGTCGCCTCGGGTGAGGCAAGGACCCCTCTTTCCAGAATCCGCTTTACCTTCAGGTACAGCTCTACCAGGAGCATGATTCTCCAGTCGCTTCGCGCCAGGGGACCCGTAGAAAAGCTGTCCGCGACAGTCAAGAGAAAAAGGAGATCTAACAGCCCCTTAGGCTGAATGGCCTGTGCCACCTGAACCGAAGTCTTTTCATCATTGAGATCCCTGCGTTGAGACACATTTACGAGCAAGAGATGATGTCTTACGAGAAAGGAAATCATTTCGAGCGCTTCTCCTTCGATTCCAAGCCTTGTCAGGATCTTGGGGATGAGCTCGCTACCTCTCTTAGAATGGTCTTTCCCGACCCCTTTTCCGATGTCGTGCAGAAGGCCTGCCAGATAGAGCCAATCGGGATTTTTTAGACTCAGAAAGGTCCTTTTCAAAAGGGGCCATTGGTCATCAAAGATCCCTTCCGATATCTGATGGATCACCTCAAGGGTCTTGAGGGAGTGAAGGTCAATGGTCATTACATGATAGAAGCCAAACTGCGCCAGGTTTCTGATCCTTTTGAATTCAGGAATAAACAGGGAAATAACACCCATCTCCAGGGCGAGTCGAATGATTTGGGGGTTCTTGGGTTTCAATATCAAATTGAGAAATCTCTTTTTGGCTTCCATCGATTGAACAAGTTGCCGTCGCTTTTTGACAAATATCTTTTTGGCCTCCCAGATAAAACCTGACCCCAGAAAAAGCCCCCGCTGGTTTGCCTCATCAAGGGCCTTGAGGATGACCAGCGGGTCTTTTTCCGAGAGGGTCCCGCTTTTCAATACAATATTGCCCTTCATCACCTGGAACTCTGAGGGGAGATGGGCAGGAGTTGGATCCAGCGGTAAAGGATGGATCATGTCGAGCATCTTGGCCTGAAATTCTTCATGCCCGTAACGGATTCGGTTCAAATGAAGATAGAGCTCTTTTAAGAGCCTTTCAGGACCAGAAATCAGGTCGCCGTCTGTGTAACCCAGCCGCTGGGAAACCGCTTTCTGATGAGGCAGGAGCAGTCGATCCTCTTTCCGATTGGCTACGATATGAAGGTGGTTTCTCACCTTCAACAAAAAGCTCTTGGAGTGGCCTAGTTTGTCAAATTCGAAATGGGCAAAGGCCGCAAAACGCCCAATCTGATTCAGACGCTGGCATTTTAGGTATATCATGGCCATCCAGGCCATCAAATGGAGGTCTCTTAGCCCCCCCAAACCTTCCTTAAGATCCGGTTCAACAAAATCCCCCTCCCCACCCTGCTTTTCCAACCGGTCATGCTCAGAGACCAAGAATCTTTTGAACAGGGTTTCCCTCTCACGGTATGTACGCGCCCAAAAGGCCTCCCGGAAAAGACGGTAAAATGAGCGGGATCCGAGCAGGAAACGGCTGTCCAGGACAGCCGTAAGCATTCTAAAATCATTCAAGGCCAAACGGATACATTCCTGCACGGTCAAGATGGTATGCCCGACCTCCAATTTGGCGTCCCAGAGGGGGTAGAGCGCCCGACGAATGATTCCATTTATCTCTGGGGAAGGTCTTGGCCCGTGAATGACCATCAGGTCCACGTCTGAATGGAGGCATAATTCTCTTCTCCCATACCCCCCCAGGGCAACGATGGCCCACCCATCCTGATGATTTTCGCTGATCAACCGGCGGCTACCCACCTTTTCAAACAGCGACCGAACAAAGCCATCCATCAGGTCAGTGAACCTGCGGGTGATCTTCAGCCCTGAAAAGTGCCTCAAATCCCCCTGGATCAGAGATTCTTTTGCGTTGAGGAAATCCTGAATGATTTGGTGTGATCCTTCCAAGCTCTTAAATGGCATCCCTGTCTTCTTCGCCGGTCCGAATGCGGATGGCCTTTTCAACAGGGATGACGAAAATCTTTCCGTCCCCTATCTCACCGGTATGGGCACGTTCCTTGATGACGTCCAGGACCTGGGGTACAAGGTCTGAGGCAACCACGACCTCAATCCTTATCTTGGGCAAGAAATCCACTACATACTCTGCGCCCCGGTAAATCTCCTTGTGCCCTTTCTGTCTCCCAAAGCCCTTTACCTCTGTGATGGTGATACCGCCGACACCCAGTTTTAAAACCGCATCCTTGACCTCGTCCAGCTTAAAAGGCTTGATGATTGCTTCGATCTTCTTCATGGTATCCATCTCCAAAAAATAGTTTTAGCCCCACTCCTCCAAACCGTCAGTATCCACATCTTTCGCATGTTCTGGCCTAACTTCGCGATAAACCTCGTAAGGCTCCTTTAACACGCCTTCAACGCGCAAGAGGTCTCTCTCAATCTGTATTCCAAAAAGCCGTTCGTTTTCCTCCAGATAGGGAAGGATCAGATCCCAGCTCTTTTTTTGAAGGCGAACTATTTCGCCGCCGTTCAAATACTGCTCATCTATGAGCTGGTGGGGATCCCTCACATAGATGGCCCCTCCCGAGGCCAGGGAAAAGAGGTTGGACCCTGGGTACGGGCTGGGCTGAGGCCGGACCTTTCCATTATTATCAAACTCCATACTGTTGAGGACAACAAAGCCTCCCCCTTTCAAGGGGTCACCAGCCATAAAGGATTCGGCCAGATAATCGAGGCACGTCCCATTTATTACAACCCGCGGCCTGCCTACGGCGTTGATCAGCGGCCTGCCGGCGGCATTTCCCATAACATAGACCTCTCCACCTTTGGCCCCATACATAAATGTCTGACCAACGTCGCCATAGACGACCATTTTTCCGGATTTCATTATCTGACCCAGCTGATCCTGGGCATTGCCATGGACATAAATGGAGAGACCATCAATACCCGATCCCAGATAATCACCAGAACTTCCATAGATGTCGATCCGGACACCTCCCGAGGCAGGACCAAGGCCGCATCCATGGAATCGCTGCCCCCTCAGGCCAAATACAATAAACCGCCTCCAGCCCCTGTAAAAGGCCTCGGCCAGAAGGCGACTGTCACAGTGATCACCCTCAGGCGGAAAGAGCGAGGCATCAATAACCAGTACCTTTTCATCGTATGACGGCCCCCTGAAAAACTGTCTGGTTTCCCAGTCGATCAACCGGTAGACCGATTTCTGGTTTTTTCTTCCAAGCGATGGAAAATGGCGGAATATGGCCTCCAGGGTTTGATAAACCATCTGGAGGATTGAGCGACGCTTTTTGTCATAAGTCGGGTATTGCCAGTCGATCAGATGGGTGAGGGTCTTTAGGGCCATCTCAAAATGCGCATCGGCCTTGAGGGCCCACCCCTTAATCTCCCCCAAACAGTCCATGAGGTCTGCATAGTCCCAGTCCCTTAATCCGTTCTTGACGTAATCAACCAGGAGATCCGGCCGTTGATGTTCAAAAAAAGAGGACATCTCAAATCGCTCTTTGGCATCGCTTTCCACAAAATAGTAGACTCTCCCCGGGAGATAAGGTAACTGCCCTTCGGGTGAGGTGATCTTTTTGCCAAACTTGTCGACACAGCTCAGGTCTCGTTCAAGGGGTTTTCCTTTCTTCTTGTCCAGGTTAAATATAAATGACCCCCCATCCGTGTAACTTCCGCCACGGGCATTCCAGTAGCGGTCAGCCACCGTCCCTACCCGCGGGTCTTCATCAGACAGACTCCTGAGGGTGGCGTCTATGGCCTGTTTTTCAGAGCAGATCAGACCCACCTGGACCTGGCCGTCGTGCAGGGCAAACACCTGGGGCCTGAGCATTGATGTGTCGGTAATCCCGATGAGCTGAAGACGTCTGTTTTCGGTGTCATTGCGAGCGATTATAAAAAACCATGGACCGTCCGGGGATCCGTGTATATGGGTGGCCTGGATCGCCCGGTATATCCTTTGTTTATCCGCCGGCAACTGCTCAAAGTCCCTTTCCATGGTGGGGGCGAGGGCCTCAATCACATATTCAAGGGGATATCCAAAGGTCCGGCTATACAGGTCAAACAGGAGCACAGAGACCTCCGTGTCCGTAATAAATTGGGGGTAGATGTTTCTCTGGCTCAGATACTCGGTCACGGAATGGTAGTTGGCAAAATCGCCGTTGTGGACAAGCGCCTCGTTGAGGCCGACAAATGGATGGGCGCCAGCCGGGTGCCACACCCTGCCCTTGGTGGGGTAACGCTGATGAGCGATCCAGACATGGGCCTTAAAGTTGTCAAGCTTGTAATACTGAACCACTTGCTCGGCATATCCCACGATCTTGAGGACAAAAAGGTCTCGACCATGAGACAGGACAAAGGCAAAACGGTCTCCCTGGGCATCGTAGTAGGACCTGTTGATCCGAATGCTGTTCTGGTAGACGAATTCATCTTCAGTCTGTCTTTCATCGAGATCCTCCAGTCCATTTTCAGAGGCAAAAGATCTCCGTACAGACGGCTTGACCCGCACGAAAAAGCGCAATACCTCCGGAGGCCTGATATCAAGACCGCTGATATCTCTATAGTCCTCCACATGGGGTATACGCTCAGAGAAGTGCACATTAAAATAGGGCCCAATAAACCGCTTTTCCAGGTCATCCACAACCCCTTCCTGAAGCACAGCGATCTGCAGAATATAGTCCTCCTCAAGGATCTGTTCGGATACCCCCAGCATCTTGGGGTCGAATCCCATGGCGGCAATCCCTCCACCACGGCCATTCCCACGGTTGTGCATCTGTCTGGACGGCTCAAAAATATGCCTTCCCCTCACGGGGATACTGCATGCAAATCCGGTAACCCCACAGCCTCCCTCGGCCTCAGTTTCCCGGCACTGTAAGGAAGGTAGATCGCTTATTAGTGGTCTTCTTGATGCGATGATTCTATGTATTATCCTGTCTCGATCCATATTTTGGCTTATCGTATCAATTGAGCTTTTTTGTAACACCTTGAGAGTCCAAAGTTCTCTCGTCATGCCGGACTTGATCTGGCGTCCAGAAGTCATATGATATTGATAATATTCTGGATTCCGGCCCTTCGGCCATGAGCTCAGAGCCGAATGGCTTACGCCGGAATGACATCACATAATTCTTGATTCTAATAATATCAATTACTTAGAAGAACTTTGGACTGTGTAGTAACACTTTGGCTTTGTAAAATCCGGGAAATGGGGATTCCGTTTCTCGGGCGTATCACTCGCCCCTGAGAGAGCGTAAGGAAATCACGTGCCATTGTTCGCCCCCTGTCTTATGTGATCCAGGTGAACCAGGCAATCCGTGCGACCCACAAGCTCCCGCAGGCCTCTTATCCCCAATCTTTTGAGTATCCGGATCAGTTCTCGACGCCAGGCGAGGAACATGTTTGTAATTCGGCGGGTCCCCCAGTCGAGGTCGATGAGATCCATCAACTCCGGGTCGGTGGTGGCAATTCCCCTGGCGCAGCCCCGGCCACTTTCGCAGTTGTGGCACCGGATACATTCCAATGCCACCAGATCGGCCGTACCGGTGCAAACGGCATCGGCCCCCAACGCGATGATCTTTGCCACGTCATGAGGTGTTCTTATCCCCCCGCTGGCAACCAGGGTTATTTTGTCTCTGACCCCTTCTTCCTCCAAAAATCGGTGAACCTTTGGCACCGCATATTCAATGGGCATCGCGATATTCTTCTTGGCGATATCAGGGGCGGCGCCGGTGCCGCCATAGCTCCCATCAAGATGGATGATGTGGGCACCCGCATAGTAACTTCCAACGGCGACCATATCCACGTCGGTAGGCGTTGAGACCTTGATCGCCACCAATGCCTTTGGATTGACGGCCTTGATCCAGTCGATGTGCTTTTTGTGGTCTTCCACAGAGTAGACGCTGTGAAAGGGAAACGGCGAAAACAGCGGGTACCCCACAACGGCCTCCCGCATCCGTGCTACACCGGGAGTTACCTTGTCCCCCAAGAGATGGCCACCGAGGCCCGGCTTTGCGCCTTGGGCGTATTTGAATTCAACGATCCTGACACGCTGGATCGTTTCCTCCCTCACCCCAAAGAGGCCGGTGGCCACCTGGGTGATGACATGATCATCGTATGGCTTGAGCTCGTCAGGATATCCTCCTTCACCCGTACAACAAAAGGTCCCCAGAGCAGCGGCGGCCTTTATCCGGCTCAGCATGGTTGTGATGCTGATCGAACCGTAAGACATGCCCCCCCCGTAAAAGGGGACCTCAATCCGGATGCGGTGGGCGTTGTCATCTCTCCTGTTCAGATCCACGCCCATATCAACGTCTTTATCTTCAGGCCCTTCCTGTATTTTCGTTTGACTCTGGAAGACGATTCGAAGTTTGTCAAATCCACCTCCAGAGGCCCCCGTTTTGTATTCTAACCCAAGAGGGGGAACGACGCCAAATTCGGCCATGTGCCACGTGCTGGCAAGGAGATCAGGGGTCCATCGGAGGTCTCCCATTGAGTCAAAATCCGGGTTTCTCAATACCCGGAGGGCCTGCTCCGGACAGGCCGCATAACAGGGCTCCGGACAATCGTTTCCCACACAGAGATGGTGATTCTTGACCCGTACCCTCCCCCTTCTCCTGGCATGGACCCCATAGGGGCAGGTCTCGACACATTTCCCGCATGCCGTGCATTTCTCGTTCCGGTTGAGCCGGTATTTACCGATGGGATTCTTGAACCGCGACCCTGTGGGAATCACCTCTGGTATCTGAAATGAGTCAAGGTCATTCAAGTTCGCATCCCTCCCCGATCTCTTGCATTGATCCAAAAGTGCTCTTTTCCAGGTCTTCAAAAAACATGGCGCGTCCAACCTCTCCCCGCAGGCGCCGGGCATCTCTCATCCCCATGGCGCCCATCACTTCCAGGAGTTGGTTGTGCCAGGCGCCCATCAGATTCACGACACGGGATGTCACCCACCCGGAAGACGCCCGGTCAATTTCTACTGGGCAAGGGAGCCCCTTTATGCATCTCCGGCACACCCGGCATTCCAGGGCAATAAGGATGGGAAGGTCAACGAGGACCGCATCGGCGCCGCATATGACCGATTTGGCCACATGTTCTGCCATCGCGAGCCCGCCACTCACCAGCAAAGTGACCTCCTCCCGGATCTTTTGCCTGACCAGATCCAGGTGTATTGATCGGATGCCATCCTTTACCGGCGTCTCATGGTCATCCACAAAACAACCGTCTGTGCCTCCCTCGAGATGGATAAGGGAGATCCCTTTTTTTGCCAACGCCAGGACCTTTTTCTCTATGCCTTTGGCCATCGGCACCCTCACCGAGATCAACGACGAGGAGAACTGATCCCGCAGGCCCTTAACCATGCGGTGCCAGTCTTTTGTCCAGGGGATTTCCACAATCCGTTGTCCTGCCAGGTCTGTCTCTGCTTCAATCCGGTTCGGACCGATCTGAGGGATCAACCAGGGCCAATACCCACCGGGTGTGTCATGAACAACCTTTTCAGGTGCAGCAAACAGGGTCCCCAGGCGTTTTGCCGCCGCGGCCCATCCCTCAATGGTGGCTCGACCGAATGCACCGAAAGGGGGCACCTTCAGGATAATCGGAAGGGGGATGTCCACCAACGACGGGGTCTTTCCGCTCAGGTCCCCCTCTTTGTTGAACTGGAGGGAGACGGAGGTGCGGCCAAGGTCAATGGCCGTGCTGATATACTCCCTTCCATGGATTCCATCTCTCGTGGGGCGAACGATCTCTGACATATCGGTCCACATGGAATCAAATCCACGACCGCTAAAAGGCCCGGGGTAGCCGGCGCCGGAAACGGGAATCTTTCCTGTCTCGGCCTGTCTCCACAGGCTGGCGATGATCTCCGGGGTCCAGTGGGAATCGCCCATGGCCCTATATTCGGGATTGATCGATTTGTGGATCAACTCCCTGGGGCAGCCCTGGACGCATCTGAGGCAATTCATGCACTGGTTATCGATCGAGTCGATCATCTGACGCGAGTCGAGGTGGCGGTTTTCGTAGACCCTGTAGACACAGCGCTTTTTTACGCAAACAGCGCATTTGAGACAACCCTCCTCCCAAGCGATGATCCCCGATCTTGTAATCGGCTCAAAGCGATGAGGAGTCGGCCGGGGGTGTATGGCATATTTGGCTGGCATTATGAACCCTATCTCAAAGGTCAGGTCTTGGCAAAAGACTGGCCCGTTTAGCGATTTCTCCCACGGCGTCTTCCCACTCGATCGCCATGATGTGAACCCCCTTTATGCCGGGCAGTTCTCTCAGACGGGAAATGGTCTCGATACAGATCTGAATACCTTCCTCATCCTGACGTTTCTTTGCTGTCCCGTCCATGCGTTTTATGATTTCATCAGGGATATCCATACCCGATACGCGGGTCTTCATGTATTTGGCCATGCCAACCGATTTTAGAGGGGTGACCCCTCCCAGGATATAGGTCCTCTCCGTCAGACCCCTGTCCTGCGCCATGGCCAGCCAGGCCTCAAACCGGTCTAGGTTGTAGATGCACTGGGTCTGTATAAAATCGGCACCGGCCTTTATCTTTTTTGCCAGGCGGACTATCCGGAACTCAAAGGGATCTGCAAAGGGGTTGGCGGCCGCCCCGATAAAGATATCCGGTGCAGAGTCCAGGGTCCCTCCGCCCAGGATCATGTGTTGGTCTCTCATTGTCCTGGCCACTTCAACCAGTTGAATGGAATCCAGATCATAGACACCCACGGCCTGGGGTTGATTGCCAAAGATCTGGTGGTCGCCTGACAGGCACAGGAGGTTTTGAATACCCAGGGCAGAGGCCCCCAGGATATCGGACTGGATGGCGATCCGGTTTCGGTCCCGTACGACCATCTGAAGCACCGGATCCATCCCCGCTGCCTTGATCAGAATGCAGGCAGCAAGACTGGACATACGAACGATGGCCGTCTGGTTATCCGTTACATTGACGGCATCCACTTTCCCCTTGAGGATTTCCGCCTTGCGGGTGATGATTTTGGGATCTGCACCCTTTGGGGGACCGCATTCGGCCGTCACAGCAAAAATGCCTTTTTCCAAAACTCTCTTTAGCCGGCTCATAGGTCTTACGCTCTCTGGTCTTCGCGGATGATCTTTCTGGGACCGCTTCCCTGTTTCTGGGACCAATCCTTTGGCGGATAGATCTTTTCGAGCCTTTCCAGGGCCTGAAATTTGGAGAGACGGTCAATAATCATCTGCCACGCACACGCTATGTCGGGGTTGATTTCGCATCGCCCGTCCATCGAGCCTCCGCAAGGCCCGTTCAGGATCTGTTTGGAGCAGCGTGCCAGCGGACATATCCCCCCGAAATCGTAAAGCATGCAATCACCGCAACCGAGGCAGTTTTCAACCCAATATCCCTGGTCTCTGGTTTCCCCGAGAAACTGGGTATTCAGTGCAGGGATGACCGGGAGTTCCTGATACATATCTGCCACGGCCTGGACCCCCGCCCCGCATCCCAATGAGAGGACCGCATCGTACTGATCGATCACTTCATCCAATTGTAAGATAAAGTCATTGACGCACTGTCGATCTAGGGTCATTTCACGGATAACAAGATCCGTCTGGTCCATCTTGGCCGCCATTCGGAGCGCAGAGGCGAGCATGGCGGTCTCCTTTTCCCCGCCGGCAGCGCATTCAGCGACACACGAACCACAGCCCAGCACAAGGATCGTCTTGTAGGCCGCAATCATGTCTCTGATTTCCTGTAAAGGCTTTTGTTCAGCCGTGATCATGGGTGTTTTCTCCTTGCGGTATGCCCTCTCGGACCATGCTGAGAGGCGATCGATTCTTTTTCTCAAACACCGGTGATATCCCCAGCAGGGCTGTTTTATCCAGGATCTCAGCGGTGAGCGCGGCGAGCCCCTTGGGGCCTTCATTCGTCCCAATGATGATTCCGACTCGTTCCATTTCGAGCCCGATATCGGAAAGGATCTGTCTGGTCCTTTCAACGCGTTTCTCTGCCCTGGCATTTCCTTCAAAATAGCGGCATCGATCCCCGGGACAGGTGATCACGTAAGCGGCGTCGGCAAGTTCCTCCAATGCCCTCAAGAGATGAAGAGGCTCGAGCCTCCCGCTGCACGGAAGGGGGAAGAGTCGAAGCCGGGGCCCGTATTTTTCTTCCAGAAGTCGCCTGTCCCTCGCGTCGCTGTCCGGGACGTTCTGGCAATAAAAAAGCGCAAGGGTGGGCTCTTTTTTACTCTTGGTGTTTGGATATGATCCCATCTCGTCCTACTATCTCAGCAGGTATCCCCATTTGATAAACCACAATGGCAACCGTTCACGGGTTCAAAGGTTCAGGGGTTCAAGGTTGCATTTTTGTGGACAGA
>CAZXCQ010000129.1:0-17188 GCA_964639275.1 uncultured Desulfobacteraceae bacterium
CAGGGGGATGAACCGGCTGAGGCAAAAGATGAAACCCGGCTACTGTCAGAGGGCGGCACAGCTTGTCCTGGATCATAAGGGAGTCGTGCTCGTCGGTACCGGGTTCCCGGTGTCTGGAAGTTTTGAAAGCGATGGCCCCATCGGTGCCATTGCCCTATACCGTGTCCTGGAGCACCTCGGCCACAAACCCCTTTTTGTCTGTGCCCCCCCCATATCAAGAATTCTTGCCAGACGCTTTGTCACCCACGAGCTGCCCATTGCCGGCTGGGAAGAGACCCGGCCGATCGTCCGGAAGGCCCTTGAAGAATTGAAACCCTCGCTTGTCGTCTCTGTTGAGCGGCCGGGGGTCACAGTGGATGGGCGCTATTACAACATGCGCAAAGAGGATATCACAAATCTTGCTGCAAAATATGACCTCTTTTTTGAATCTCCCGGGTGTCCCACCATCGCCTTTGGGGATGGCGGAAACGAGATCGGGATGGGCAATCTCTACGATGCCATGAGGGAGATCGACATTATCCCTTCGGTTACCCGTTGCGACGAGCTGGTGATTGCCACCGTTTCAAACTGGGCCGTTTATGGTGTCCTGGCGATCCTCAGCAAACTGCTCGATCAGGACATGTTTGAGTTTATCGATCCTGAGGCCACCGTGAGATACCTGGTGGCCAATGGCTGTGTTGATGGCGTCACCATGCGTCTGGAGCACAGCGAAGATGGATTTTCCATTGGTGTGGGGATAGAGATTATTCATCAACTGCGCAGGCTGGTTTGTCCATGATCTGAAGCGCCGGAATCCATTAGTTTATTGACAACAGGGGCTCCCTCTCTCTAAAATGTGTAGATTAAAGCTGTTTTCCATTTAACCATCCAAATCAAAGCAATTTGGCGACTTCTTCGAGGCGGTAAAAGACTATGGAAGCGATCCCCAAAGGAAAAGAAAAAAAGAGACGGCACCGTACGATCCTGGCCATCATCATCGCCTTTGTGGTCTTCGTTGTCATCGTCATGATCATCAATTCCAGGAAGCCCGACCGGATTTCACTCGGCCCCCTGGATACCAGTGTAAAAGGGTCGGCCTTTATAAAGACCAATGAAATTCTTATCCAACAGATGTTGGAGAACTGGCTGCCCAATGACATCTTCTGGCCGACGGTCTTTCTGGACAATATGCCCAATTTCCAGATCGGAACCCTGGAGGTCGTGCGCTACAACATCCGGGTCTTGAGGGATAACCTCACCCGTATGAGGACCACGGACAAGCTTGACCCTTATGCCGAGGCGGCCTTTACCGCCCTTTCAAACGACCCCTACAAGTGGTGGTTTCCATCGGCAGAGAGCAAGTGGGAGCTTGCCGGTCAAAACCTGGCAAAGTTCTACAAGGCACTCGGGGCAGGAGAATCCCACTTTTATCCCCGGGCAGACAACCTGGTTGAGCTCCTTAATCAGTACGCCTCGCTCATGGGCGGGGTAAACACCCGGCTCATCAATGCCCCCCGTGATGTTGAGGTGGTCCTGACCTTTGACGAAGAGACCGGAAAGGCCACCGAGAGCAGTAAACTGGTAAAAATCAATGTCCCCTGGTATCAGATAGACGACAACTTCTATTATGCCCAGGGCGTGGCCTATGCCCTTTACGAGTCATTCAGGGCCATACGGATAGACTTTATTGACGTCCTAAAGGATAAAAACTCTGTCAGGCTCGTTGACAAGATCCTGGAGGACCTTTATCGTTGTCACTTTGAGCCCCTCATAGTGTTTAACGGAAACCCCGGAAGTATCTTTGCCAACCATTCCCTGAACCTTTCAGGCGTCTTTAACGATGCCAGGCAAAAGGTATACTCCTTGACCGTGGCCCTGATGCGGGGATAAAAAACAGCCGAAAGCCACTTTTTCCCGGCCTGCCCCCACATGGCCCCCGGTTGGTGGGAGGGTCAAGGGGTGTTTATCATGCACGAGATGTCCATCGCACAGAGCTTGATCGATATCCTGAGGGAGGAGATGGTCAAGCACGACGCAGCTGTCCTGAGATCGGTCCGGCTCCATATCGGGCAGCTCTCTGCCATTGTGCCTGATTCGCTGTCCTTTTGCTTTGAGGTAATGGCCTCCGGGACGGAGATGGCGGGGGCAAAACTGATCATGGAGATCATCCCCCTCAAAGGGACCTGCAGGGAATGCAGACACACATTTGAGATTGAGAATTATACCTTTAAATGTCCGGGGTGCGGCTCCACCGAGATTGATACCATAGCCGGACAGGACCTATCGATCGTAGAGATGGAAGTGGACTGAGAGGAGAGAAGGAAGCATGAAGATATCAGTGGTAAAGGATATACTGGAGGCCAATGACCGGATAGCCCTGGAAAACAGGGCAATCTTTGATGAAAAAGGACTGGTGGTATTTAATCTAATGAGTTCCCCCGGCGCAGGGAAGACCTCCCTTCTGGAAAAGACCATCGATGGTCTCAAAGATCACCTGCGGATGGGGGTTATAGAGGGCGACATCCAGTCGTCTAAAGATGCCGAAAGGATCGCCCGGAAGGGAATCCCCGTGGTCCAGGTCAACACGGGAGGGGCCTGCCATCTGGATGGAAACATGATCAGGGATACCTTTAAGGATTTCAATTTTGATGACCTGGATCTCCTGGTGGTCGAAAATGTCGGCAACCTGGTATGCCCCGCAGAATTCAAGGTCGGTGAAGACTTCAAGGTGATGATCCTCAGCGTAACCGAAGGAGAAGATAAACCATCAAAATACCCCCTCATGTTTCATGAATCAACGGTATTGCTGATCAACAAGATGGATCTCCTTCCCTATGTCGATTGCAGCATCGAAACGATCAAAGAGGAAGCCTTAAAGGTAAACCCCCACCTGACTATATTCGAGATCTCCTGTAAGACCGACGAGGGACTTGATGCCTGGTATTCCTGGCTCAAAGAGGCTGTGAGGAGCCGGGGGGCAATTTGAAAGGAATATGAACAAACGGGCCAGAGGTGCGATCCAGGGCATTGTACAGGGGGTCGGTTTTCGTCCGTTTATCTACCAGCTTGCCTACCGTTATCATCTTGCCGGATATGTGACCAACACGCCCAGGGGCGTTGAGGTCGAGGTCGAAGGCAACCAAAGAGATATCGAGCGCTTTTTTGAAGGTATCGTGGCCGAACGCCCTCCCCTCGCCCGTATCGCCGCCATCGAATGGGCCGAGATACCCCCGAGGGATGAAGATGTCTTTGAAATCAGGGTCAGCAAGGGAGGGGAAGAACGCTCCACCCTGATTTCACCCGATGTGAGTGTCTGTCCCGATTGCCTCTTGGAGATGAGGGATCCAGGGGATCGACGCTACAAGTATCCCTTTATCAACTGCACCAACTGTGGCCCCAGATACACGATCATAAAGGATGTCCCTTACGACCGGTCCAGCACCACCATGGACAAATTTGAGATGTGCCCTTCCTGCGCAAGGGAATATCATGATCCCAAAGACCGGCGATTTCATGCCCAGCCCAATGCATGCTGGGAATGTGGACCCATGATCTCGCTCCACAGACCCGACGGTGTGGAGATCCCCTGTAAGGACCCCGTCAAAGAGGCCCTGTCTCTCTTGCGGGGTGGTCGTATCGTGGCCATCAAGGGGCTGGGCGGGTATCATCTGGCCGTGGATGCGGCCAACCACAAGGCGGTCAAGCGGCTTAGAAGGAGAAAGCACCGGGAGGAAAAACCCCTGGCCATCATGGTCAAGGACCTGGAGACCGCCCACAGGCTTGTCCACATCAATGCGGCTGAGGCCGACACACTGACTTCCTATCAGCGCCCCATCGTAATCCTAAAAAAGCGCCGGTCCCACGGCCTGTCGCCCCAGATCGCCCCCAGAAACCGATACCTCGGGGTCATGCTCCCCTACACACCGCTCCACTATCTGTTGATGGCGGGGGACCTTGAGACCCTCGTCATGACCAGCGGTAATATGACGGAAGAACCGATCAATATCGATAACAAAGAGGCCTTTAGACACCTGGGCCACATTGCAGACTATTTCCTGATCCACAACCGGGACATCTATCTCAGGAGTGACGATTCCGTGCTCAGGGTCGTGGATCAGATCCCAAGACAGATCAGACGCTCCAGGGGGTATGTGCCGGTCCCCATCTTCCTCTCCGAGGCGATGAACGATCTCCCCCCTGTCCTGGCGGTGGGGGGGGAACTCAAAGATACCATCTGTCTCACAAAAGAAAACAGGGCCTTTATAAGCCAGCATATCGGCGACATGGAGAACCTTGAGACCCTCGAATTTTTTTATCTCACGATCTCGCACCTCAAGCGGATCCTGGAGATCCATCCCCGGCTCCTTGCACACGATCTCCACCCTGATTACCTGACCACCCGATATGCCCGCGATCAGGTTGAGCTACCCATATTCGGTGTCCAGCACCACCATGCGCACATTGTCAGCTGTCTCGCCGAACATGGTCTCACCGGCCCGGTCATCGGCCTGGCCATGGATGGGACAGGCTACGGCCTTGATGATCAGATATGGGGGGGGGAGATACTCCTGGCGGATCTTACCTCATTCAGGCGGGCAGGGCATCTCGATTACGCCCCGCTTCCGGGGGGGGATGCGACGGTCAGGTCGCCGTGGCGGATGGCCCTTGTCTATCTCCATAAGGCCTATGGAGAAAGGCTTTTTGATCTACCGATCCCGTTTGTTCGCGACCTGGACAGGCAGAAGGCACTGATCATCCTCCAGATGGCGCAAAAGCGGGTCAACTCCCCTCTCACCTCCAGTTGCGGAAGGCTCTTCGACGCGGTCTCGTCGCTTTTGGGTGTCAGACACCGGATCGCCTATGAAGGACAGGCGGCCATTGAGCTGGAGATGTCCCAGTCCCGCCGGGACAGGGGAAGGTACCCCTGGGTGATCAATAAGGTGGGTGATCAATGGATCATGGTCACCGACAGGATCATCAGGGGGATAGTGGCGGACATCCAAAAAGGGGTTGGAAGGGGATTGATCAGCCGACGGTTTCATAATACCTTGATAGCGATGGTCAAGGATGCCTGTATCCGAATCAGGGATGAGAGCGGGATCGATCAGGTGGCCCTGAGCGGGGGGGCATTTCAAAATGTGACGCTTCTTCGCGGGCTGAGCCGTGAGCTGACCGCATCGGCGCTCACTGTCTTTAGCCACGCAGCGGTCCCAACCAATGATGGTTCATTGGCCCTTGGACAGGCGGTCTGTGCAGGCCTGAGGTATGCCGGTGTAACCGGACAATATGACGCATACGCCCGTTAAGATGGAAGGTTATGAAATACATCGATGAATATCGTGACGGCAAGGTCTCAAGGGGCCTTTCGCAAAAGATCAACGAGACCTCACGGAGGCCGGTTCGGCTGATGGAAATCTGCGGCACCCACACCATGTCTATATTTAGGCACGGGCTCCGCAGCCTCCTGCCGGAGACCATCGATCTGGTCTCCGGTCCCGGGTGCCCTGTCTGTGTCACGGCCATGGAAGAGGTAGACCGGTCAGTAAAACTGGCAAGATCGCCCGGTGTTGTCGTGACCACCTTTGGCGATATGCTTCGCGTCCCCGGGACCCACACCTCCCTTGATCAGGAAAAGGCCGGGGGGGCAGACGTCAGGGTGGTCTATTCCACCTTTGACGCCCTCAAGATCGCCGGTCAAGTCCCCAAAAAGGAGGTCGTCTTCCTGGGGATCGGCTTTGAGACCACGGCCCCCACGGTGGCCGCCGCCATAAAGACTGCCCACCAGAATCAGTGCTCCAACTTCTCGGTCCTGTCCGCCCACAAACTCCTCCCGCCCGCCATGGAGGCGCTCCTTTCAGGCGGAGATCTTGATATCCACGGTTTTATATGCCCGGGCCACGTGACCACCATTATCGGTACGTCAGCCTATGAAGCGATCACTTCACGGTACCGGATCCCCTGTGTGGTGGTCGGGTTTGAACCCATTGACATCCTCCAGGGGATACTGATGCTTGTCGAGCAGATCGAAACAGAAAGGGCAGAGGTGGAAATCCAGTATGTGCGGGGGGCCACTGCCGGGGGAAACCCGGGCGCCCTGAGCATAATGAGGGAGGTCTTTGAACCCTGCGACTCCCCGTGGCGAGGCCTAGGAACCATACCCGGAAGCGGCCTGGCAATCAGGGGGGCATTCTCGGCCATTGACGCCAGGACCCGTTTTGACCTTGATGTCCCGCCCGCAAAAGAGCCCCCGGGGTGCAGCTGCGGGGAAATCCTCCGGGGAACCGCCAGGCCTCTGGATTGTAAGCTCTTCCGGAAGACCTGTTCGCCCCGAAATCCGGTCGGTCCCTGTATGGTTTCAAGCGAAGGGACCTGTGCGGCCTACTTCAAGTATCATTCGCCATGAGGGGTCGATCATGTTTGACACCCTGAGACTCTCCGATCTCCCCAAAAGACATTGCGGCATCCTGAGGGGACGTTCCAGCACAAGACCCGCCATCTGGGTGGTGGAAGAAAACGGGGTCCGGGCCGTGGTCAAAGACTATAGCGCCAACCGGTTCCTTTTCAGAAATACCATCGGTCGTTTTCTGGTGTGGCGGGAGGGCAAGGTCTTTGGAAGGTTAAAGGGGCTAAAGGGTGTCCCCGCTCTCTACCGGGTAATTGATGGGATTGCCCTGGTGATAGAAGAGATACCGGGAAGGAGCCTGGAAAACCTTGAAAAAGAGATAAGGCTTCCCGCATCGTTTTTTTCCGCCCTGAACCGCCTGGTGGAGAGCTTCCACAAGAGGGGTGTGGCCCATTGTGATCTCAAGAGGGCACCCAATACCCTGCTGGGTGCCGATGGTCTACCCTACATCGTTGACTGGGGCGCATCGATCTTTCAGGGGGAATTCAGGATCCCCCCCTTAAACCTCATCTACCGGAGGTTTCTCTTGGATGATTTCATGGCCATCATCAAGCTAAAGCTTCGGCATATCCCGGAGGCCGTGAGCGCGGAGGAGATAAGACGTTACAATTATCGAAGTGGCGGGGAGAGGCTGATCAGGGCCGTCAGGGACAGGCTCCGGGACCTCCTGCAAAGGATTACGTGACGTCTGGTTCAGTCCCCTCCTTCCCTTTCCCTTACAGAGACCATGATCTTCTGGGCGATACCCCTTCCGATGGCCAGTCTCGTATAACCATGACCCAGGATGATCCTTCCCTGCCCCGTGTTGTTGATGATCTCGATCCGGTCACCCGGTCTCAGGCCCATGGATGAGAGCCGTGCCAGGGCGGTCTTGCCGCCTGCCATCTCCCTGATGACTACGGTCTCACCCGCTTTGGCCATGGCCAGAGGCATCAGCGGTTTTCTCTGGGCCAGACACCCTGAGCAAAGGCCATAGATCTCCATCCGGTGCTGAAGCATATGGAATCCATGGCCTGTCGCGATTTCTGCCTGGAGCCGCTCCATGTCCCGGTCGGCAAATTCAACGATCTTTCCGCACTTGGTGCAGATAAAGTGATCGTGGTGTCTCCCCAGATGTCGATGTTCATACCGTATGGGCTGGTCCTTAAACTGCTTTTTCTGTGCAAATCCCAGATCCACCATCCGGTTCATGGATTGCCTGACAAATTCAGGCTCGTAATCATATCCCTCTTCTGCGAGCAGCTGACACATCTCTTCCATGGTGACGTGCTCTTCGGTGCCCAAAAAGACATCAATGATGTTTAGCCTGTCTTGAATCCGATCGTATCCGTCAGCCTCAATCAGGGTCTCAAAATTGACCCTTTCAAAGTGATCATTCTCTTTCATTCTCTCTATTCAGTCATCCTTCTCTTTGAAGTAACCGATAAAACCCTTGATAGAATTCGTTAAAAAGTATTTTTCCCTCTTCCGGGTATCCGGGTCCATTTTGCTTATCCCGCTCAGGTTTGGGTCCCTTTTTATCAGGGCATCCATACATCTCTCCAAGAGCCCCTGATCCCCCTTTCGTACCTCTAAATGGACTATTTCCTTCCACAGGATCAGTTGTTCACGAAATATCCCCAATAACCTGTGGGAGCTCTCTCCCTGATCAAAGTGCGCGTAGTATATGGGGAGATCTCCCAGCGAGAGCAGCCGATCAACGCTTCCCAGGAAGACCTCAAAAAAGAACCTCGGGGGCGTTGCCGGACGGAGATATTCGCTATCCCCCATAATCAGGTAGTTTCCCCCTGCCTCCCCCGCAAAGAGCCGGTCCCTGTAAAAAAAACTCAGGTGATGAACGGCGTGGCCAGGGGTCTCCAGTATCCTCAGGGCTTTGGGGTGGTTTTCCTTGTGTGAGATGAGCCTCTCTCTTGGGACGGGCTTGGGGGCGCCATAAGCCTCGGCAATCTCGCCAAGCACCTCTAAACTGCCGTTCCAGAGCCGCGAAGGGTCAACCATATGTTCCACGGCCTTGTCGTGGCATATGACTCTTGCCATGGGGTAGTGCGCCAGCAGATCGCCCAATCCCCCACAGTGATCAATATGGATGTGGGTCAGAAGGACATAGTCCACCCGGTCAAGCCCCAGGGCCTCCAAGGACTTAATCAGTCGACCGGCCGTGTTTGCAGGCCCCACGTCAACAACGATGTTGAGATCATCCTGACAGACCCAGGAGACAAAAAAAGAGTCAAATCCCGCCATATCCTGTTTGATTTCAACAGATCTTATATCCATGTCCAAGCCTATCCTTAACTCTCCCCATGCCCTTTGATCGCGTCCCTCATCAGATGGATGGTCTTTTTGTAATCTTCGCTATAAAAAATGGCAGAGCCCGCAACAAAGACACTGGCACCGGCCCTTGCCACACTGCCGATGATGTCCGGGTTGATCCCCCCGTCAACCTCTATCTCCGCACCCAGACCCCTCCTGTCGATCTCTTTCTTTAGTCTCTTTATCTTGGGAATGACCTCCGGGATAAACTCCTGGGCCTCAAAACCGGGATTGACCGTCATCAGCAGCACCATGTCCAGGTCATCAAGGATATATTCCAACACGTCGAGCGGGGTGGCCGGATTTAGTGCGAGACCGGATCTCATCCCTTTGCCCCTGATGTGTTGAACCGTCCTGTGAATATGATGGAGGGTCTCGGCATGGACCGTCAGGATGCTTGCGCCTGCCTTTGCAAAATCATCAACAAACGGATCCGGATTGGAAATCATGAGATGGACATCGAGAGGCAATCCTGTGACGCGGCGAACTGCCTTTACGATCATGGGGCCGATTGTAATATTGGGGACAAACTGCCCATCCATCACGTCTATGTGGATATAGTCGGCCCCGGCCCTTTCCACCTCTCTGATTTCCTCACCCAGTCGGGTAAAATCCGCCGAGAGGATTGAGGGGGCTATCTTTCCCATAGGTTCCTCCTTGGAATATTTCCAGCCGTTTACACGTTCAGCGCTCAGGGATATCTTTCCCCACCCAGAACTTATGAATCAATGATCCAGGGAATGGCCGACCCGGGTCGGCCCCATCGCTGCCACAAAAACCCTGTGGCTCAAGGGGTACCCTTTTTGGTGAACAAGGCCCCAAAAAAACCCTCCATACCGTGAATATAGGGAAAGGTTCTGAAAAAACCCTGATCATCTATCAGATCCGCTCCCCATGCGGGCACAAGATCGTTCAGGTCCTCTAAGGCCATCCGGCTATTCTCTTTCAAAAAATCACCGACCACCCCTTCATTTTCCTCCCTTGAGATGGTGCAGGTGACATACAGCATCCTGCCCCCCTTCTTGAGGAGGTCTACGGCCTGATTCAGGATGCTTTTCTGCAACTTCGCCAGCCTCTTGATATCACTTTCTTCCCTGACCCACTTTCCGTCTGGATGCCTGGAAATAATGCCCAGGCCGGAGCAAGGCCCATCAATCAAGATCTTATCAAAGCGATGGCGAAAAAGATTAGAAAGGCCACTGCCGGCATCCGAAACGACCGGTTCAATGGCGCCCATCCGGAGACGCCCAAGATTCTCGGAAAGCCTTAGCAGTCTCGGATGGTTCATGTCAAGGGCGACGATCCGGGCCTGACACCCCGTGAGTTGCGCCATATGGGTAGACTTCCCTCCCAGCCCGGCGCATAGATCGAGGATAACTTCACCCGGACGAGGTTGGAGCAGGTGCGAAGCGATCTGTGCTGCCTCTCCCTGGACCTGAAACAGACCCTCTTGAAAACACTTCAATCGGCTGACAGGTCCCTTTAGCCCCTTAATCCCAATCCCCTCGGGTGAGTAGGCGGTCGGAGTTCCCGTGACCCCCTCCTCTCCAAGAAACGCGATGAGCCCTATCCTGTCAATCCTTTGGGTGTTTGTCCTGACGACCAGCGGGGGAGTCCCGTTTCCGGCCTCCAGGAGACGTTCTGCCGAATCAATCCCCAGTTCCCTGATCCACTTTTCCACCAGCCACAAGGGATACGAGTAATACACAGAAAGGTAGCCCGCCGGATCGGTCTCCCGCGGGGGAAAACAAACCCGGTCTTTTTGCCGGCAGATATTTCTCAGGATCCCGTTAACAGAACCTGCCACATGTCTGGCCCCAATGGTCTTTGCCTGTTTCACTGCCTCATTCACAGCAGCCGAGTCTGGCACCCGGTCCATAAAGAATATCTGATAGACGCCAGTGCGGAGGATATTGAGGACAGAGGGGTCAATCTTATTGAAGGAGAACCGGAGGCCCTTTTTGATGATCCAGTCGAGCCGAAGTCGCCACCGGAGGACTCCCTGTACCAGATGAACTGCAAAGGCGCGATCCCGCTCGTCAAGATTGGATTCCTGATCGAGGACACGTTCCATCAAACGATCTGAAGAACCGGGGTTAAGATCCAGCCTGTTGAGCACCTTTAGTGCCACGTCCCTCGGCATCACCGGCGATATTTCCCAAAAAGGTAATCATTCCCTGTTCCACGAGTTCCAGATTCACATCCGTATCATAACAGGGGCCAAAGGGCCTGTTGTTCAGAATGCCAAAGACAGGGATAGGATAGCTGTCCTGAATCCCGCTTGTGAGGTCCCGTTCGCAGGCCACCGCAATAATGACCTTTGGCTTTTTCTCCACCACGATCCTCCTGGCCAGGGTACCACCGGTGGCCACAGAGACAGGGACATGGTACTTCTCTGACAGGGCCACCAGATCCTTTATCTTGCACCTGCCACACGCCTTACAGTTCTCCACGCTACCGGTGATTCGCACCGTGCACTCGTGGTTCTGAAGACAGTGCGGCAGGAGGATGAGCAATTTCTCTGGTCTCACCCTCTTGGCCTCGGCAAGGACAAGCCTGTTATTGATGGCCACAAAGGATCTGCGGGTCTCTTCCTTGCTGATCCCGAAACACCTGCCCACAACCACGAGCAGGGGGAACAGGATGCGGATAACCACACCCCGGATCCTGCGGTTAAAAAAGAGATTCTTCCCCCGGATGATAGTAAATACGAGGGTCAAGGCACCCCCCAGGCCAAAGAGGACCAACCCCGCAAACACAACTGCCAGGATCAGGGGAAGGCTCTCGTGAATAGTGGCCAGGCCCACATAGGGGACCCACCAGAGCAAGAAGGCCAGCCCCACCAGGACAACGCAGGAAACCAACAGGAGAAAGATAAAAATCCTCTTCTGGGGGTGCTGTGAATCCTCAAGCTCGCCCTTCTCTGTGGTTACAACTGCTTGCTGCGCCCTCACGGCCAATTCTTTCATCTCATCTGCCCAATACGGTCCCCTCCTCCAGGGGAAAGCCCCGGAGAAAGTCGCCAGCAACCAGTCTCTTTTTGCCTGGCATCTGGAGTTCCCTGATCTCTAAGACGCCTCTGGCGGTTTCCACCTCAAGCGCCTCTTCTGTCTGCCTTGACACCCTTCCCGGTACCGTGTCGAGACGTTCTTTGTCAATGACCCTCGCGGAAAAGAGCTTGACCTCCTTTCCCTCAAGGGTGGTGAGTGCGCCGGGCCATGGATCCAGTGCCCTGATGAGCGCCGATACATTATGAGCCGGTTGGTCCCAGTTCACAAAGCATATCTCCCTTTTAATCTTGGGGGCATATGAAGCCCTTGCATTGTCCTGTGGCGTCTCCTTCAACCGGCCTTCTTCTAATCCCTTGAGGGTTTTTAATAAAAAGCCTCCCGACTGCCCCGAAAGTCTTTCAAAAAGCCCGCCCGCGGTTTCATCCTTGCCAATCACCACTTCTTCCTGAAAAAGTATGGGCCCGGTGTCAAGCCCTTTGTCCATCCGCATCGCGGTCAATCCGGTCTTTGATTCATTATTGAGAATGGCCCATTGGATGGGAGCGGCCCCACGGTATTTGGGCAGGAGGGAGGCATGGATATTTATGGCCCCCCAGCGCGGGATATCCAAAAGCTCATCTCTCAGGATCTGGCCAAATGCCACAACAATCAACAGATCGGGGCCTTTGCGGCGGACCACCTCACAGAACTGCCGGTCCGATGCCTTTTCGGGCTGAAGAACCTCAAGCCGGTATTCGATGGCAACCCTCTTGACCGGCGAAGCAGCCACCTTTCTGCCCCTCCCTCTGGGCCTGTCAGGCTGTGTCACCACTGCCAGGACATTATGCCCATTTTCGATCAGACCCCTCAGGGGGGGGACTGCAAAATCAGGGGTGCCCATAAAAATGATCCTGGGCCGTTGTGGAAACCTCTCCCTGTTTGTGTTATCCGCGGATGTCATAAGACTCAAATGGTGTCGATCATCCCCTCTTATCCCCTACCTTGCCTTCAGGGTCTTTTTCAGCTTCTTTTTGTATAAGGCCCTCTTGAGGCTGCTGATATGATCAATAAAGAGAATACCGTTTAGATGATCAATCTCATGTTGCAGACAAATGGCCAGCAGGCCTTTGGCCTCTATGCTCAATGGGTTGCCGTGTCGATCCAGCCCGTTGACCATGGCCTGTGTCCGACGGACAACCTCTGCCGAGAAATCAACTACGCTCAGGCATGCCTCTTCCCGGACGATTTCATCCCCGCCCAGGACAATTTCGGGGTTGATCAGCACACCTGGCCTTTTCCCTGCCTCGCCCGGTTCGAGATCAAAGACAATCACCCGTCTTAGTTCCCCTACCTGGTTGGCCGCCAAACCGATCCCCGGTGCTGAATACATAATCTCGATCATGCCATCGATCAGCCTTTGTAGCTCGGCATCCACATGTTCTACCGGTTCGGCACGTGTCTTTAGAACCGGATCAGGATATGTTCGAATCTCCATCATGAAATCAACCGTTGAAGCGCGTCACCCCGCCTCTTTGACCCAGGTATCAATCTAGCTTTTTACAAAATCGGCACTTGGAGAGACCTGACTTGCCTCAATACTAAACACTTTCCCTAAATAAATCAAGCAAAGGGTCTGACAAATCCTCCTTGACTTTTCCCTGTCATAAACCTATTCAATGGCCATTATGAAGAGAAACACGCAATTTTTGTTTGAAGTGGGGATGTTAAAAAGGACGCCCCGGACAGGTTACCAGTTTCTGGGCTCTGGAGGCGAATCGGTGGCGGATCATTCCTTCCGCACAGCCATAATCGGATATGTGCTCGCCTCTCAGCAACCCGACGCAGACCTCAACAAGGTCATCTTGATGTGCCTTTTCCACGATCTTCCGGAGGCCAGGACCGGAGACCATAATTATGTAAACAAGAGATACGTAAAGGCGGATGAGGAAAGGGCTGTTCGTGATCAGGTCAGAGGGCTCCCATTCGGCAAGGAAATAATCGACCTTTCCCGGGAATTTAACACCAATGACACCCTGGAGGCCTCTCTCGCAAGGGACGCGGACCAGCTTGATCTGATCCTGGAACTCAAGGAGCAGCTGGACCTGGGCAATCCCAATGCAAGAGACTGGCTATCCTTTGCCGTCAAAAGGCTCATTACAGAGGGTGCCAAGGCACTGGCACAGGAAATCCTTGCAACCGATCGGTCAGACTGGTGGTTTGACAAGAAGACAGACTGGTGGGTCAACGGCCCCAACATCCACGCTGGCAGATAATCACCTCAAGGGTAAGACTTTAGCCGTTTGAAACCCGGGCAATGGGGATTCCGGAACCCCCATTCCCCTGTCTCAATTCTAATTCTGAAGAAAGCCAAATTGTAACCCGGAAGGCAAAATGACGCCTTGCCGATGACCTTGACTTCTCTCTGGGTGTGATTAATGTTTTAGTTGGTTGTTGTTTTTCCCACCCCATTCTGGGTACGAGAGCAAAAGGCCAGGAGAGTTATGCCAGGCAAAGACTATTATAAGACCCTGGGGGTTTCAAAATCGGCCTCTCCTGAGGAAATCAAGAAGTCTTACCGCAGGCTCGCCTTGAGATACCACCCTGACCGCAACAAGGGAGACAAATCAGCCGAAGCCAAGTTCAAGGAAATCAGTGAGGCCTACGCTGTCCTCAGCGATCCACAGAAGAAAGAACAGTATGACATGTTCGGTGCCGAGGGCTTCCAGAGCCGGTTCTCGCAGGAGGACATTTTCAGGGGCTTTGACCTGGGGAGCATCTTTAGGGAATTCGGCTTCGGCGGCGGAGGAAGGGATCAGGGGACCTTCCACGACATATTCGGAGGAATGGGGGGTTCAGGCCAGAATTTTTTTGGTGGCAGGGGGTTTCAGGGTCAAAATCGAGCTGCAAAAGGCCAGGACCTGATATATGAACTTCCCATGACCCTGGAAGAATTGTGTGTGACCACGACCAAGGTCATCGCCTATCAGTTGGACGGGCGCCAGGAAAAGGTCTCTGTCAAGGTGCCCGCCGGAATCGGTGTGGGGCAGAAGTTGAGACTCCGGGGGAAGGGCGAGGCGGGGATGTATGGAGGCCCCCGGGGGGATCTATACATAAAGATCAGGGTTCTTGACCATCCCCTCTTCAGAAGGGAAAACGCCGATCTCCATCTCAAACAGCAGATCAGGTTTTCCCAGGCCGTGCTTGGCGCGGAAATTGAGGTACCCACCATCGACCAGAAACGACTAAAATTGAGGATCCCGCCCGGTTGTCAAAACAACGCCAGGTTCAGATTAAAGGGTTATGGTCTGCCTCATTCCAATGGAAACAAAAGGGGAGATGCCTTTGTTGAAATTGGAATTGCAGTCCCCAAAAAAACGACAAGAGAACAAGAGGCGATCGTAAGATCACTGGTAGATGCCGGACTATGAGGGGAAAATCAAAGGCATGATATGAAAGCCCTATGTGTCTTTTCAGGGGGCCTCGACAGCATGCTGGCCGCAGGTCTGATAAGGGCCCAAGGCATTGATGTCGTGGCCCTTTTTTTTGAGACCCCTTTTTTTCCATCCAACAGGGCCAGGAAATCGGCCAGGTCCATGGACCTCCCATTAAGGGTCATAGACATCACAGAACGCCATCTGAAAGTTGTCAAGAGCCCAAAGTATGGCTACGGGGGCAATATGAACCCTTGTATCGACTGTCATGCCCTCATGTTTCGGATCGCGGGCGAGACACTTGAAGAGGAAAAGGCGCATTTTGTCCTGACCGGAGAGGTACTGAGCCAGAGACCCATGTCTCAAAACCGAAGGGCGCTCTCCTTGGTCAACACCGAAAGCGGCCTCGGCCGGCTCCTCCTCAGGCCCCTGTCGGCCAAACACCTCCCCCTTACCATCCCGGAAGAGGAGGGGTGGATAAAAAGGGAGCTCTTGATGGACCTTGAGGGACGTTCAAGAAAACCGCAGATGGATCTGGCAAAGAGGATGAATATAGCAGAATACCCCTCCCCGGCGGGCGGTTGTCTCCTCACAGAAAAGGTCTTTTCTTTGAGGCTCAAGGACCTGCTGGCCTCCTCCAAAACCCCGGGCATAAGAGAAATCGAACTCCTAAGATTCGGAAGACACTTCAGAATCGGTCCACACACAAAAATCGTGGTTGGCAGAAACAAGGGAGAAAATGAGGCCATCCACACCCTTTCCGGGGATGAAGACCTCGTCATTAGATCGGTCTCCGTGCCCGGCCCCACCGTATTGCTCCTGGGCGAGGCATCTGATGGTTCTGTTGACATGGCAGCCTCCATTACCGCTTCATACAGTGACGTGCGAGAAGGTGAGATCACTCATGTCAGGGTGAAAGGGAAGGTCAGAGAGGAAATCCGATCCGTCGGGGTACGAGACAAGAAGGATTTCAGGCACTACATGATTTAAGATACCCCTCTTTTTGCCATCACCCGATCTGACTGTCCACCTGGTCCAAGGTTTCGGGTTTTTGAGCAACCCCCAAGATCTCTTGGTTCCGGGGGACGTTTGGCCTCTTTATTGACATACCAGGCAGATCTCTCTATACTTTTTTCTCAAGAAAACGGGTTATCATCACCCATCCGGAGGGAAAGGAGGAACAAGGCCATGAAGATCAAACTGAAAAGCATTATTTGTACCACTGATTTCTCAGACTTATCCAACAACGCCATTCCTTTCGCAATTGCTATGGCCAAAGAATTTAGAGCCAAACTCTATTTGTGCCATGTAATCGATCTATCCTCTGTTGCGATGTACGGAGAGGGTTTTTTAGAACCTCTGGAACAAGAGACAAGAATTATTGATTATGCCCGTGAGGATCTCCGGAGATTGATGGGTGACCAGCCGGTTGACTGGGAACCCCTTATCCCGGTGGGGCATACTGCGGGTGAAATAGCCCGTCTGGCTGAAGAAGAGGATGCGGACCTGGTCGTTTCGGCGACGCAGGGCCGCTCCGGTCTAAAACGGCTTGTTCTTGGATCAGTAACGGAGCGTCTGATGCGGACGCTTCCCTGCCCATTGTTTGTCGTGCGCGGCCCGGAGCAAGATTACGTGGCCTCTATGAAGGAAGAGATCGGGTTCAAAAGGATCCTTGTGGGATGCGATTTTTCCCCCGACTCCGACCTGGCCTTCCAGTACGGTCTTAGCCTGGCTCAGGAGTTTCAATCCGAGGTCCACCTTGCGCATGTGATTGAACCCGCTCTCTACAAAGACCTGCTCAGACCGCCAATAGAAGAGAAAGAAAAATCTCAGGAGGACCTGCGCAAGCGATTGAACGAAAAGCTTGCCGGAATGGTCCCGGAAGAAGTCCGAAACTGGTGCACCCCCAAGACAACCCTTTTGGCGGGGCAACCCCACGAAGAGTTGACAAAATATGCCGTGGTTCATAACGTCGATCTGATCGTCCTGGGGGTTAGGGGTCACAGCCTGGTTGAGACGCTGTTCGTTGGATCAACCACGGACCGTGTTGTCAGACAGGCACCGTGCCCGGTTTT
>CAZXCQ010000130.1:0-1725 GCA_964639275.1 uncultured Desulfobacteraceae bacterium
ATCTACTCAATATCACCTACTATGTTGTCACGAGACGCCTGCCATATGGCAGATACCTCAGCTTTTCAAGGCCATTGATTTCTTGAGTTATCCAGGTGAAATATCCCGGTGGCTCCCAGTCCAATCAATATCGTTTCCACTGGAAATATTTCTTGGAGCATCTCGCCAATTTTGGTTGCAGCGAATAGTGTCGTTTATTAAGTTGTAAATAATTTTGCTCTGGATATAGGCAAAATAACTAAATCGGTTTTTTTTAGATGTCAAAATGCAGGGCTAGCTTTGTTATTATACCCACGTCGGCGGCATTGGCACCATGAAATCTTAAAAACCGCTGCAAGATTGATGCTCATACCTGCAGTCTATGGGTTTAGATAACCCAGGACATCTGTTTTTATGTTTCTTCTATCATCACCGCTATAAGCCTGATCTTCGTAAGAAGAAGATTGAAAAGGGTTTAACCGCTCGTCCCGCTGAATGTAGGCCAGCGAAATAGGGCAAAAAAGGCAAAGACAGGAGGATCTGGACAATGCGGAAAAAATTCAAGCAAGGGAAATGGGTAATGCTGATGTTGTCTCTTGCGGTTTCGTGTGTGGGCTGTTCTGACCATGATGGTTCCACCCCTTCGAATCTGCCTGGTGATTTCCATCCCACGCCCGACGGGGAGATCCAGGCGAGGATAGCCGAACTCAAGCTATTGCTGCCCGAAGAGACGTATAATACCATCACCGAAAAGTCGCGTAATGATCCGCGCTGCAAGGAAGCGAACCGGGCGCAATTGGGTCTTCCGGATTCGCCGAACGGCCAATGGTACTATACCTACGATAACCTGATTCGAGGAATGGCAGAGTGGAAGGAGTTTGCCAATGAGGGGGATGAGAATACGAGGAAGCTTGAGATTGCCGCATTTCTGGCAAACATCGCGCAAGAGACCGGGACAGGCAAAGAGATAGACCCAAAATACGGAGGCCCCGGCTGTTTTATACAGGAAGGAGCCGGGGCAGCCCGGCATCGCTGTGCCTATGGCGGCTGTGTGAAGACGCCGGATTTTGTTGGCAAGAAGTGCGAGGATAACAAAAATACGTGCCCTGGAGGGGACATAGGATGGTGCGGCAGGGGGCCCCATCAGCTTTCCTGGAACTACAACTATCAGGCATTCGGGAAGGCCATGGGCGAAGGGGATCTCTATCTGAATAACCCCGATCTACTGACCAAGAATCCCGAGATCGGCATCGCCGGATCCATCTGGTTCTGGGGACATGCAGATCCAGGCTCGGGCAACGATCCAGAGAAACCATTTAAACCGTCAGCGCATAATGTGGCTGTCGGCAACTGGAAGCCCACAGACGCCGATAAGGAATGTGGACGGACCAAGGCCGACTTCGGGCTTATCATCAATATCATCAACGGCGGGATCGAATGTGGACCCGGCGCCGAGAATCCGCAAGCGGCCAAAAACCGCCTGGATTATTTCAAGGAGATCGCCGCAGCGATGGGGCTCACCATACCGGATGGCGATCCCTTTCTGAATGACTGTTCAACACAGAAGAATTTCGCTAAATGTCTTTCCTACCCGGATCCGACATCGCGTTGCGGAAAGGGCTGGGCCGATGCTAACAACAATTGCCGGCCGTGCTGCAGCGTGAACGAGGACTGTCCGGACGAATATCCATCATGCTTTGGCCAGCTCGCCAATCCCACACCCAGCGGGGAGACATGTTCCTGCGG
>CAZXCQ010000130.1:1825-17138 GCA_964639275.1 uncultured Desulfobacteraceae bacterium
CATGCTTTGGCCAGCTCGCCAATCCCACACCCAGCGGGGAGACATGTTCCTGCGGGAAATAGCATACTGAAGCGATACGGCCTGTTGGAATGAAACAAACCGTGAAACCGCTTTATTTTTGGGATCGAAAACCTTTACGCCTGACCGGACGTGATTGGGGTGGAGGCCGGATAGGCCTTCAGCCCTACATTTGTTTTGTATTGATCTATCTATTTGATATATGGCAGATATCTGTAACTTCGGGTGGCGCTGAAACTGTGAGATATCCAGATGGTAGTTCCTATGCCGCACAAATTTTGGTCGCTCTCTTGACGACTCCCACAATCGCCGACATTTAAGAGAAAAAGAGGATCAACGTTTATCAGAATTAATGCAATGATAGCAATAAGATTAAACTAAAGAAAATAAAAACTTGACACATATATTTTGTTAATATAGAATTTTATTTATTTAATAACATTAAGGTCTTTGCATGAGACAAGCTCTCAAAATGCCTTAGGGATCTCCAAACAGGATGTGCCGAGCTGTTTGGAGGTTCAACGATCATGGTGAAAAAGGCTGCCTGTATAAAAGCTCAAAGTTGAAAAAAGCGGTTGTTTTTGTTTTCCCCCCTTTTTAGATCGCTTTTTCTTTGAACATTTTCATATCTTTCAGCCTCATTGTACTACCCGAGCAAGATACACCTTTGCCGAAGTCTGCTGCGAGATAAGCTGTAGATTTTTTGAAAGAGATGTCTTCATTTTCGGCATCGTATTGTTCTTCCAGATACATTTACACTATTGTCTCCCGAGGACAAAATTAATAAGGAGTCATAATGAACGAGAGTACCCGCCTTCAATTAGAAGAAAAACTAAAGAAAATGCTTACCCATCTTGACCAAACTGAAACCAAAAAGGAGCGGCCAAAAGCCTCAACAGGTACCGGCAATTTTATCCTGCGACGGGCAGGTGAAAAAGACAAGCGGTTTTCCATAAAACCTTAACCCATATTGTGTGGCGATGGGACGGCATCACGACCGTGCGAGCTAATTATAGAATCAGAGAATAAGGGAGTTGTCAGATTATTTCCAATTTTTAAGAGGAGGCCGGAATGAACATCTACATAGGCAATCTATCATTTGACGTGACCGAAGAAGAGTTGAAAGAGGCGTTTGAGGTTTTCGGGAAAGTCGAAACCGTAAGGATTTTAAAAGACAATTACACGGGTAAACCAAGAGGCTTTGGATTCGTAGAGATGTCCAACAATGCAGAGGCGCAGTCGGCCATCAAGGAACTGAACGAAAAGGAACTGAAGGGGCGAAGACTTAAAGTTAATGAAGCACGACCCCGGACCGAAAACCGCGGTAGTAGAAGAGGATCCGGTGGTGGCAGAAAGGGCAGAAGGCAGGACGGGGGACGGCGTTTCTAGAAGGCAGCGTTCAAAGACAAGAGCTAAGGGGCCGGATGAAGACAAACGAACCCAGAGCCCACAGCTGGTAAAAAGAAGTTTCAGGCGAAAAGGACAATTTCGAATTTCCGCCTCCGGTGTACCGACCGAAAGCCTTAATACAGCACCCCGATAAATCGCTACTTAGACCGTCGGTGCCATATGTGAAGACACAGTTAGGCAAGAAGGTCCCTCTTCGCGTCCAGAGGGTCGTTACTGAAAGTTGAAGTCAGGTTACATGCCAACAATAGAGTTCCTTCTCCAATTGCCGGTCACGGACCGTGCACCAACATCTGCCTGGCGGTTCTGATTACAAATCTATGAGCGACATTGTACGCGATAATCACGAAGAAAAATATTACCAATCACCTTATAGCAGCGAAGGAGAAGAGTGGGAAAATTTTTCAGCGAAAAACCAAAGAGGGTAAATGGTTCGGCTGCTGCTAAGAAAACCGAGATTCTTGAATATGGAGTGCGCGCTTTCCTTCCGCGCCACCGCAAGATCAGAAAGCTCAAGCGTGTGCATGCCCCCTCTTTTCACGGCATTAGGCTCTGGCCTTCAAGTTGGCTGCTAATGGATTTCTTAAACCATCAAGGACTGCGAAAAGGTGCGCGCGTCATGGAGTTAGGGTGCGGTTGGGGACTGGCAGGCATCTTCTGTGCAAGGAATCATGATGCCGAAGTGACGAGCCTTGACATCGATTCAGAAGTCTTTCCGTATTTGCAGATACACACACAGATCAACCACGTCGAAGTCACAACCATGCAGTTGGGTTTCGACGACCTCACCGGCGATCCTCTGAAAGGCATTGATATGATGATCGGTGCAGATATTTGCTTTTGGGATTCTTTGGCCCATTCTCTTATACACCTTATAGATCATGCATTGACGGAAGGTGTCCAATTTGTGGCTCTCGCTGATCCAGGAAGGTCGAGTTTTGAGAAACTCGGCACGCATTTCGTTCAAAAAGGAACAGGGGAGCTTTGGAACCGATCTATACAAAGACCGTACCCGATTCAAGGCCAGATCCTGAGGATAGGGTCCCTGCCAATCTAGCGATTTTGTGCGCGAACGGATGAATAGAACAAATAGTCGTTATTGGACTTTCTTCTGCTCGTCCTTGCACCAACCTTTAGCAAAGTCAGATAATGCACCATTTCTCAGATCCAAAGATGAAACCAGGCTCTCTAATTCTTAAGATCGGGCGATCTCATTACCGGCTCAAATTTAGAAATTGAGGGCTGATAATTGTAAAATAAAAATATTTAGCTTGCTTTCAGATCCAGAAGTGATTATAGTTGGACCAATCAATTAAGCCCCACCCCATATTGGCGGGGCAGTTTCTTTCTGCAGGGTATTATCCGTTTGTTAAGCGCGATGATCCTTCAGTTTGTAACGTTGAAATTTTTTCGAAAGGAGGATGATATCATGGCAAACGGAACTGTGAAGTGGTTTAGTGACCAAAAAGGGTTTGGATTCATCGAGCAGGAAAACGGGCCGGATGTGTTTGTGCACCATAGTGCAATCAATGCGACCGGTTTCAAATCCCTCCGTGAAGGCGAGCGCGTGACTTTTGACATCGAGCAAGGGGCCAAAGGTCCTGCTGCTGTCAATGTAACCGCTGTCTAACCTGCTTTTTGGAGCAATCGAAGGCATCTCTCATGGAATGGGGGATGCCTTTTTTGTGATCTCTCCCATCGGGTTGCAAATGTTATTTATCTAGTTGATATTATGTAAGCTTTCAGCTTCCAAGGCCTGAGCCTCATGGCAGATATCTGTAATTTCAGGTGGTGCTGAATTTTTGACATATCCAGATGGAAGCTGTTTTGCTCTCCTTAATTGAAAACCCTTAAGAATCGTTGACACTGGCCAAAAAGGCCCCACCAGCCAAGCTCCGATTAAAGAAGTTGGCCTCATTTCTTTTTTGACAAATAAGACAAAATGTCATTTTCGTGGCGATCATCCCTTTCTGGCAATTTCTTCAAGAATATGGCGATACAGTCTATAGTTGGCAAACGGTATGTTACTGCGCGGCCTGTCATCGAGGCAGGGTAGGTAATGACCGCTTTCAAGCAGGTCCGGCACTGTTTCTTCCATGGCCTTTCGCACGGCCGCGTCATCCCCGGCCAATGCAGTTGAGTCGATCCCCCCTATTAGGGCGATCTCAGATCCAAATTGACGGCGAAGTTTGGGGTATTCCATGCGGGCACTGCGGATGTTGCTTATCCAAAGACCGTTCATGCCAGCATCAATCAGAGAAGGCAAGAGCGAAGTCAGGTCACCTCCTGTGGTACAAAGAATCCGGAGAGGAATGTGATACTTCACCAAGAGATCTATGACTTTCTTGTAGCCCGGTATGGCAAAGCGCTCAAACATCACGGGAGAGATCACGGGTCCAATGTTGGACGAAATGGGTTCATAAAATGAGGCATAGTCAACGGACACCTTTGGAAGCACCCTCTCAAGGCAGACACAGTAAAAATCTGTGGTCCTTTCAACAAGGTCCTCCACCATCTGCGGCCTTTCAATGAGTGCAAGGCAGGCAGATTCAAGAGAGTCCCAGTCTCCCACACCCAACATCTGCAAAAGACCACCTCCTGAGGCATCTACGTAAAGGACCCGGCCTTCCTGATGAAGGCGTCCGCTTCGCTCCACAAAGCCCCTTGCGTAACGGGATCGTTGATCAGGGTTGTAGTGTCGTTTGAAAGAAGACGGGTCGTGGAGGAGATCCGGTGCTTTTTGGTAAAATGGGTGGCTGCGGAGCATTAGTCCGACGGAATGGTGTGTCTCCAGATTGAAATACTCCGAAACGGACTTTCGTCGGGGTAGTCCCTCCTGGTACCATCGCCTGAGTGTGTCTTCGTCGGGCTCAAGATCGAAGAACGGAAATCTGTCACTGCCATCACCCAAGAGGGTTCCCAAAAATCTTTGTCTTTGGGTCATTTCACCCACTGTCATCCCCAGCCATTGCTCAAAAAGTTGAGGAACTATAATGTATTTGGTATCTGGCTAGATTCCGATTCTAGGATCGCTCAGGAATATCAAGTATCACGCGATTTTTCGGCCCCTGGGATGTGCTAAACCTGGCAGGTAACACAGATTCTTGGGGCATCAAGAATCTGACCAAAATAGCACGGATTAACTACCTGGAATCGAAATATATTGAAACTCCAGACCCTGGAATAAATTCTGGGGACAAAACCTCTATCCGGTTAGTCTTTTAGTTCAAAGACCATTTCACAATAATCATCCCCGCGATTTAGAAATTTTGGATGTGAAAAAACAAGTTTTGGATTTATTGCAGCACAAATTCCTTCAATGGCAGGAATGCTGCCTACCTTGGAGCAAAATTCATGATCCCAGACAGTGGAGCAAGGGCATTCCCTTTCAATCCTCACTGCTCGATGCGGTGTCGCTTCCGTTACTTCTCCAGAAGTCCCAGTAATGGCATGAAAGTAAGACAAGACTTTGACTGCCGCTATGGCATCTCTCTCTTTTATATCTAGTTCTTTCAGGACGTTTTCAGTGCCCTTCTTGGTTAACTCTCTGGAGGTTTCACCCAGAACATCGTAGACTCCAGGACCAAACTTGTTGACAAGTGCTCTCGTAAATTCAAATACTCTGGCTGCTTCCCTTTTTCTAACCATTTTTGCCCTTTGTTCCCCTTCGAATTTATAGTCTATCTTCTCCTCCATAGTGATGCCCCCCTCTTGCGCTTTTCCTTGACATTTCATTCCGTGGACCTATATCTCTTTCCCAGTTCGGAGCCCTTATATCATCCTATGATCCTCTCACAGGCCTAAAGGAGAAAGGGATAGTTTTTTTTGTTAATCAAAATCTTAATTGATTTTGAGCGGTTGATCAACTATTCTTAGCATTCTCCAACCTTCGCTGCAACGGCGTGGAATTTACTATAGGGTAATTTGTGCCTAGGCTAAAGAATCAAGCTCATTAATAGTGAAGGGGAGGGTTAAGATGAGACAAAAAGGAAATGCCAGAACCTTTGTACTGGTGCTACTAATAATTGCAATAAATCAACTACCCTGGAAGGTCTCGTAAGGTTAACCGATAGGTTCAGTCAACTGGGTTTAAATAGTGAAATGGTTGGAAAATTTATTCCAATCATTCTTGATTATATGAAGGGTTCCGGAGGAGAAGGGGTGATGAACCAGGGGACGTCCATGAAATAACAACTTGACAATTCCAGCTTTTCGTTAATGTTACTGGGCTGCGCGCGCCCCAGGCCTATCCCGGCCCCATAAAGTCCCCCCTCAACCTAAAATGTCAAAGTCGTCCTCTTTTCACGCCGTCGATTCACACCCAGTAGTCTCTCTTCAGTTCCTGTAAACCGAGGCTTTTCAACGTGGCCTCTGTGGGTTCACCGCTGCAAAGCATAGAGGATTTTCCCTTTTGGGTCATAAAGAGAACGGCTCATGATATTGAAGTTTCAGATGCTGCGTCAATTAGGAGTGTATAACGATGCAAATATTTAAAGAAGCAGTCCCACCGAATCTGACAATTTGATTTTATAACACCAGGTAACCACGAGGTATCTCAACCCGTGATCCGTCCGGGTGAACGATGATAGGACAGTTTGCGATGATCTGAACTATGGCAGTTATGTTGTGAGTTTGGTTATGTTGTGTGTATTTACTTCCCATCTTCTTGAGAGGGGGACTTTGAAAAAGTCGTTTTACCTTCTTTGTTCTTCTTGTTCTTTTCTGGCAGGGGCAGACTTGCCTTTCTGAATGCTCAGCCTTTCTCTGATATCGGAGAGTACCCTCAAGTGAGACTTAGTGACAATATCTGGAGTCTCAACCCGGCGTTGCCATTTTCCGGAAAGCTTCCTATTGCCGATCTAAGGGTGCAATTTGGTTCTGATTTTTCTTGACAACGGTCAGGTAAGAGGGTTTAACTGAACTGAACTCGATCATTTCCAAGTAATCCTAAGATAATCCAATTAGATAACGTTGATTTTCCGGATGGGAGCACTACGTCTGCCACTGATCACAAAATCCTTCATTGTTAAGTAGAAAAATTTTGGAGAAAGATTTCCAACCGGACTCAATACGTGGGCCGCCAATGATTATTACCTCCCTCCAGCTTTGTCTATTCCAGCCAGACCCTTTATAAGAATCCGATAACTGTTTTACTAGGAGGTGACAAGTGAATCGAGATCGACTAGTCCGTTTGGTCATTCTGACCATGGTTTTTTGCTTCTGTGCAACCGCTTTTTCTTTTGCGCAGGAACTCAAGCTAACGCCTGAATATTACCACGTCAAAGATTTTAAGCTCAAATCGGGAGCAACAGTCAAAGACCTGAAAATAGAATATGCGACACTGGGTGCGCCCAAAAAGGACAGCAAGGGCAACATCACCAATGCGGTTGTTTTCTGCCACGGCTTCAGCGGCAATTATGCCCAGATAAAGCTTCTCAAGGGCATGGTTGGTCCAGGAAAGCCCTTTGATCCAGCCAAATATTTTTTCATCCTCCCCACTGCGTTAGGTTCACCCGGGTCGTCGTGCCCTTCAGTATCAGGGGTCGGCCCAAAGTTTCCAAAATATACTGTTGCCGACATGATTTCAGCTCAGTATCTCTTGGTCACCCAGCATTTGAACATCAAACACCTGGCCGGTGTAGCCGGACCCAGCATGGGTGGATTTCAGACCTTGCAGTGGATAACCACGTATCCGGACTTTATGGATTGGGCCATTCCAATTGCGACCGCCTCCAAAACCATTGGTCGTCTTCTTGGCAGAAGCGTTGTATTGGTGGATATCATCAAGCTCGACCCTACCTATAAGAGCGGTTACTACAAGGAGCAACCCAAGAAAGGCATGGAAGTGTACTTCATGTCGGCCTATCTCTGGTATTTCGCCAATGATTTTTACGCCACAAGGTGGAAGACCAAGGAGGCATTGATAAAAGGGCTCAAGGATGTGGGTCTTGGCAGCGCCAAGGCTGATGCAAATGACACTATCTGGCGGGAGGAAGCGCTCATGAGTTTTAATGTTACTGACCAGCTTCCCAACGTTAAGGCCAGAACTCTGGTTATCGGTATCAACGATGACGAGCTTTTCCCCCCGAGTTCGTTTGAACCCGTTGCGAAATCCATTCCAGGAGCTACAGTGTTCAGCTATGACTCTATTCTTGGCCACCTTGGCTGCGCCTTAGAGCTTACAAAGGCAGGCAAAGTGATAACCGAGTTCCTGAAGTAGGCCAGTCTCAGGAGAAACAGCGGACAAGAAAGGCAGACCTCGGTCTGCCTTTCTTGTTAGAATCCGTTCAGCATCGGTTATCATCGTGCACCTCATGGATAGGCAAAGGCTTAGAACCCCAATGCCAATGCCTATCAAGAAATATGGCCGACGGATTGCATTGGGGTACAGGATATGGAGCCTAAAATATGAAAACTCAAAATATGGTGTGCCAAGCCCGCATGATTACGGGATGCCTGAGGCAAAGGAGGCTTGGAAACATATCACACAAACGGCAAAACCCTGGATGGATTACCAGGGCATACGACGGTGAAAGGTGGGGTGTTCAAGAGAGGTAAGGTATTTTCAAGACCTGCCGTATTTTCTTGGTTGAAAAGATATGGGCTATGTGACATAAAAATCTGGTTCGCGAAGCTATAAATTGTTTATTCAAAAGAAGCACTTACATGAGAACAAGGGGGTCTTCTAAGGACCAGGAGGGGGTCGCCTAAGATGGCCATTGCGCTTTATTTTAGCAACCGGCTGGAAGAGCTGGCAGACAAGTTTGCGGCGATCGTCGACCTGGAAAACCAGGTGAAGGAGAATATCCTTGAAGGCCCCTTGACGATTGTCCCCAATCAAAACCTGATAAAATGGCTGCAATTGACTTTTGCAAAGAAACGATCGGTCTTTATGAATTTTGACTTTCAATACCTGGAATCGGGTTTGTGGGGTCTGCTCGAAAGACTGGATTCAAACAAAGAAAAGCCGGAGATGATCGATCATTCCTATCTGAGGATGCTTCTTCTCTATGAATTAAAGACCCTGAGGAAAGACGACACAGCACTCACGCCCCTGAACCGTTACCTCCGCGAACCGGGGGGCGAAAAGGGGCCGGATTATGCTGTAAAGCTCTGGCAGCTCACCGAAAAGATCGTGCAGCTCTTTGAGGAATATGAGTTTCACCGCGCTGAGATGATTCAAAGATGGCTGGATGACAAAACTCCACTGGTGGGAATGGAGCTCTGCCAGCAAAGGCTCTATCTACGATTGAGAGAGTTACGCAACCGATATGTAAAGGGATCTGAAAAACGTCTCCTCTCCATGAGAGAATACGCCGATGAGGTCTTCTCTTCCAAAAAACACTTTGGGCCGGAGGAAGGTAAAGGAAGGAAGTTTGTCCACATATTCGGGCTATCCCAGGTGTCCCTATTCCACCTGGATCTATTTGGCCGATTGAAAGACTTCTATGATATTTTCATTTACGCCCTAAACCCCTCCCGTGAGTTCTGGGAGGATATCAGAACGCCCCAGGAAAAAAAATGGATTCAAAGAAAAGGAATCAAGAGGCTTGAGATCACCCCGGAAGAAAGGGATAACGGCGAGCTCCTGGAACAGGATGATAATGAACTCCTGTCACTGTGGGGGAAACCCGGAAGGGAAAACATCCGCCTTTTGTGCGGGCTTACAGACTATGACTTTAACGCCTGCTTTAAAAAGAAACCCGGCCCAAAAAGCGTGCTCGAAAAGGTCCAGAACGATATCCTCACGCTCTCGACCGAAAAGGGTACCACACCAAAGCTCCCTCAGGACACCTCCCTCCAGATAGCCGCCTGCCCGGGGATCACCAGAGAAGTGGAGACCGTATATCACAGCATCCTTTACAACCTCAAAAAGGATAGGGGACTTCAACTGACCGACATCGCCATCTTTGTCCCGGACATTTCAAGGTACAAACCGGTCATCGATGCTGTTTTCAACCGCAGACCCAGGGCTATTTCATACAATCTGGTGGATTCCCGTGCTGACATAGAGAGCGTTTACGGACAGGCCGTCCTGGGGATTCTTGCACTTTCCACGGGAAGGTTTTCGCGAAAAGAGGTCTTTGACCTGATACTCAACCCCTGTCTTATGAACAGGTGGCAGATCGGGTCGGAGGAAATCAATATATGGGCGGGTTGGGCTGAGTCGTTGAACATCTTTCACAGTTTTGATCGGCGGTCAAAGGAGGAAAAGGGCTACCCGCGGACCCGTTATTACAGCTGGAAACAGGGGCTTCAGAGACTGCGTCTGTCAAGAGTCCTCTCAGCCCCTGAAGAGGGGTCCGGAGATCCTTTCAGACACCTTTACGGACTTGTTCCGTTTTGTGACGTCAATACGGGTGATGTAGACCTGATGGAGAAGTTCTCGGTGGTTGTGGAAAAACTCCATCGTTCTGTGATGGATCTGGCCGGTTTGCGCGCATCGGGGGAGGAGTGGAAGGCCAGGCTGTTGAGGGTATGCGATGATCTGCTCCAGGTCCCGTCGGATATCAGGGGCGAAGCCGCTGTTCAACAGGCCCTGGTTGAGGCCCTGGGAGACCTGGCGATCTATGACCGGTTAAGGGAGAAGGAATCGGACAAAGACAAGGCAGCAGGCGACCTGGATATTGAGGTAATCAGGGAATTTATGAAATCCAACCTCCGTTCCATTTCAGGCGGTTATGGGGATTACCTGACCGGGGGTGTCACCATTTCGGCGCTTCAACCCATGCGTCCCATCCCCTTCAGGATCGTCTATGTAATGGGTATGGAAGAGGGGGTGTTTCCGGGAAAGGCAGATACATCCTCGCTGGATCTAAGGCTTCTAAAAAGGCGGATCGGCGATATCAGCCTGCCGGAGCGTAACTGCTATCTCTTTCTTGAAATGCTCTTATCGGTGCGGGACAAGCTCTATATCAGCTATGTCTCAAAAGACCTTCAGAAGGACCGGACGATACAGCCCTGCTCGGTGGTCAACCAGTTGCGCAGGTATGTGGAGCAAGAAGTCCTTCCAGAGGAACAGCCATTCAGGATTATGGATATCCCTCTCAGCGGCAGCAGTCCAAGATACATTGAAAAGGGCAGCGTAAATGAGATCTCGGATGTCCTGGTCAACTATTCCCTGGCCGATAGGATAGCCTGTTACCGTGAGAATGCCCTGTGGGAGGAGATGATCCAAAAGGCCCCGGAGGAGACGAATCACCGTCTTCAAGGATTTTTCCCGGACCTTACAGTGGAGGCGGTGCGGCTTCAAAAGGACAAGCGGATCGTCGAAAAGATCACCCTCAAACAGCTGGAGAAGTTCTTGGAAGACCCGGTCTCCAGCGCCTTGAAGCGGCATCTGGGGATGTACGATGAAGAAAAGACCATCGAGGAGATTACGCTCAGGGAGGATGAGCCCTTTTATTCGGAGTTCCCGGTTGATTACAACCTGAAGATGGAACCGCTCAAACTGTGGCTGAACATTTATTTCTCCTCCGGAGACAGAGGGCCCGATCCAGAAACCCCGGAGGGGATTTATGAGCATGTCTATGAAAGGCTTCGTCGAAACAGCAATACCCCTGAAGGGGCATTTGCCGAATTGGACAAGAATGGGTTGAAAGAGGATGTCCTGGCGAGGGCTGGAATCCTTTCATCGGTATTGGTGGAGATGACATCGGGCGAGGAGACCTATCGCGCCTTTTTTGTTGGTGAACAGACCGATGAATACATCCCTTTTATCAACAGGCTTCCCATCGAGCGTTTTGCGCCAGTAAGACTCATGGTCAAGACCGCCACCGGTCTCGGGGAGGAGATCGAAAAGAGAGTGGAGCTTCATGGTCAGCGGCCATGGGTCTGGAAGGATCGCCGCGGTAGCTGGCATTCGCTGGTATTAACCGGTTCTGGAAAGTCTCCGGGGAAAAAGGCCCCGCCGGACAAGTATATCCTGGGCCCTTTCCTGTTTTGGCTCTTTTGCCTCACCAGCGATGATGGTCGGCAAAGGATCGAAGAAGCAGACATCACCTTTCATGTGGTATACAGAAAAGACGTCAAGACCTGGACTTACAGGATCAATCCGGATGGAGCCAGAGGATATCTGGAGAGACTGGTCTCGGACTATCTGGATCAGGAAAGACTGGAGTGGCTACCGTTTGAGGTGGTAACCTCCCAGCCCGTCAAACCACACCGGCTAAGAGATGACGAGATTGATGAAGGCAAAAAGGCATCTTTTCAAGCACAACTCCAGGAGGCATACACAGAAGAGGAATCCTTTCTGATACGGCTTGCCAATCCATCCATACCCGATAATGCATTTGACAGGGTGAGAGAGCGGTTTGAGCCCTTTTTCAAGACCATTGACCAGGAATAGAGATGTCCTACGAATCGGTTTATGACTTGAACAGGATCTGCCTTGGGCGACACGGGCTGATTGAGGCCTCTGCCGGAACGGGCAAGACCTACACAATCGAAAACCTGGTGTTGAGGCTCTTGAAGGAAAGAGATGACGTGGAACTGGAAAATATCCTCCTCGTCACCTTTACGGAAAAGGCGACCTCCGAACTAAAGATCCGGATCCGTCAAAAACTCGAAAGGGAACTGGATGATCTGCACAATACGACAAAGACAGCAAAGAGACTCAGAGATACCTTGGACACATTTGACAGGGCCTCTATCTATACCATCCATGGGTTTTGCCAGACCGTTCTGAGAGATTTTGCATTTGAGAACAGCACCGCCTTCCAGAGCGAGGTGATCAATGACAGACCTCTTTTTGAAAGGCTCTTAAAAGAGCAAATGCGAAAGGCATGGCCGCAAATATATGGGAGTGATCTAAGGGAAGTGCTGGAGATTTCACGGTTCAACCAATGGAAGGGGGCCTTTCTGGAAACTGTCATCGGCCTGGCGAGTTCGTTGCATAAGGCGGCTGGAGATCGATTGCTGCCCGACCCGGAGGGGAGGAGTTTTCAGGAAATCAAACGGGAAGTAACCGCAGCGTCAAGAGAAATAAAGGCCCTGCTGGGGTCAGACCGGGAGTTTTCCCGTGGGTTTTCTCAACTCAACTTTAACTCAAGGGCGAGAGACAGCATTCGTCAAAAAATGGTGATTCCCATTGAAGACCACTTCTCCCAGGCTCAGGAAGATAGCCCCGATATTTGTGCCCTTGCCGACTTGATCGAGCAAATCAGAGGCACAAGATCCGGTGACAGCCAGGGCACCGACTGTCTTATCCCAAAGAAATGGAATCAAGACAGGCCCAACCTGGACGTGTGTCCGAATCTCGAAATTGTCAAACAGAAATTGGAAGAAATCAATGCGAGGTTAAATGACCTCCGATACAGTCTTGCTGTTGAGACAGTCTATCGACTTCAGGACGATGTAGATCGGACAAAACAGAAACAGGGGTGGATCGGTTATTATGATATGCTGGCACTTGTTAAAAAGGCCTTGTATGGCGAGAACGCATCAAACCTGCTGGAAAAACTCAGAAACCGGTTCAAGGTGGCCTTTATCGACGAATTCCAGGACACAGACCCTATCCAGTGGAAGATATTCAAGAGGATTTTTATCGATAATCATGACCAAGACCTTCAAAACCTCCTGTTCTTGATCGGCGATCCAAAGCAGGCCATCTACTCCTTTCGCGGTGCAGATGTCTATGCCTATCTGAGCGCAAGAAATGAGATGGAAAGACTTGCAGAAAGGGGCAGGGCAAGGCTCTATTCCCTGTCGATCAACTGGCGATCATTGCCTCAAATGATCAGGGCCTTTAACGACCTGTTCTGTGGTGAGGCCTGGTTCAGGCCACAGGACCAGGCAGGGGAGTTCGAAATCGGCTATCAAAAAACCGATTTTCCCGGAGAGGACAAGGTCCTGAGAGGGGTGATCAAAGATGACTCCGGTCGGCCGGTCTTGAATATTGTGGATCTGAGCAGGGCACCATCTCCAAGACCGGCCAAAGCACGGCTGGCAGGATTTGTCGCCGGTGAGATCAGACACCTGGTTTCTTCCCACATCAAAACGAAAGGGGGGGAAGGAAAGGAACGACGAATCGGATTCGGCGACATCTGCATCCTGGTCCGGAGCAGATCGGATGTGCCTTTTATTGAGGAGGCGCTGACAAGACAGGGAATCCCCTATACCTTCTACAAGAAACCCGGCCTATTCCTATCCGATGAAGCGGTCTACCTGGGTCTCTTGTTTCGTGCCATCCTGGACCCGGGTGACAGTTCGGCAGTCAAAAAGGCCTTGCTCACCCCATTTTTCGCCTTCGGGCTCCCGGAGCTGTTCGCCTATGAGGAGATGCCGCCCTCTCACCCTGTAAAACAGATGCTCTTCAAATGGCATGGATACGCAATGTCACGGAGATGGAGTCGTCTTTTTCAATCGCTGGTGGAAGACTCGGGCCTGCTTTTCCGTGGGACAACAGAGACCGGGTGGGACAGAAAATATACCAATTACAGACAGATATTTGAACACCTGGAGGAGGCGGCCTATCGAAAAAACCTGGATTTTCGTGGGCTCTCTGCAGTGCTCGACATCTATCAAAAGCAGTCTTCCGACACAGATGAGGGTGTTGATATCCATCAAATTGAAACCGAGGCCCAGAAGGTCCAGGTCATGACCATGCACGTGAGCAAGGGGCTTGAGTTCCCGGTTGTGTTTATTGCAGGCGGGCTGACCCAACCGCCATCCTATCAGGACCAGTACCATATGTATCACGTGATCAAAAAAAGTGAGTCATTTTCAGAGGCCATCAGGATCGTGGATCTGGCAAGATCGGGGGGAGGCGAAAGGCATGAGGCCGAAAAAATGGATGAGAACAAACGCCTCTATTATGTGGCATCCACCAGGGCTCAGTTAAAGCTTTATCTCCCGTTCTATATCTACAAAGCAAATGCCCCCTGGGTCGGTCCGGTATGTACCCATCTCTCTCCAGCTCTGTTAAAGGCCTTTCCTCGAGGTGAGGCCAATAACGATGTCCTGTGGCTGATGGCTGATCATCATTCAGGTACTTCAACCGACCAGACCGGATTGGAGGGGGCAGACCGGGTAACGGCAATCCCCATGGATGATGCATTTGAGTCCTTTCCCCTTCAGGAGAGCTACCAGCAGAGAAAAATTGAACTGGAATCCTTTTCGGGTCTGCATCAGAAAATGGCCCGGCCCCATCAAATCGATCAAGAGGAAATCTCTTTCCGGCCGGCCCGGCAAAAGGGGAAGGAAGATGACGAGGGTTTTGCCTTTCAGGCCGTGGAGGCCATGTCAGCGGAAACTGAACCGGCGGAGATGCCGGGGGGAATTGATGTGGGTCTATTGTTCCATGATATTCTGGAACATATGGATTATGAGCTCGTTTCTAGAGAAGACGCCCCCGGGCATCAGCCCACCCTTATTCTGTTGCGCGATCCGGATACAAGAGACATGATTTTGAGACAAATGGAGGTGCACCGAATTGATGGACGATGGACAGACTTTGTCTGTCGTGTCATCTGGAACACCTTGACAACCCCGATCGCCGCTGTGGCCGATGGTTTTGCCCTTTCTCATCTCAGAAAGGAAGACCGGCTCCATGAGGTGGAGTTCTATTATCCTTTCCCGCATCCTCTCACGGGTGCCGACAGAATCGCGGAGGGTGAACCTGTCAATGGACTTATCAGGGGCTTCGTGGACCTGGTATTTCGGAAGGGCCGTAAATTCTACATCGCCGACTGGAAATCAAACTATCTTGAGACCGGTTATGACCTAGAATCCATGGAAAAGAACATGGCGCACGCCGACTACCACCTCCAGTACAAGCTATATGCCATAGCGGCCTTGCGCTGGTTGAAACAGACCATGGGGGATCGCTTTGACGCGGAGAGGCATTTTGGGGGAGTCTTTTATTTCTATCTGCGGGGAATGGGGACCG
>CAZXCQ010000131.1:0-17121 GCA_964639275.1 uncultured Desulfobacteraceae bacterium
CGTGTTCAGGTGCTCGTATTCCTGGATTCCGGCTTTCGCCGGAATGACGGACATTTGCGCCTCTTTGTCATTCCGGCGAAAGCCGGAATCCAGTTCCTCAAGATGCGCTACCGTATTTACGAAACCATGTACTTAGGGGTTGAACCGTATTATCCAAGTTGAAACTGCAACTTATAAGAAACTTCACTTAACAATTTCTGTATTTTCTCAGCTATTTCCTCCTTTTCTTCATCGTGTTTAAACTCAATTCGAACATAATATTTTAGTTCCTGCCCCACTGCCGCCTTTGACAACTCGGGAATTTGATCTGCTAAATCCTGAATCTGCCCTGGCTCCAGATAGGCCTCCGCAATAACCACATCTTTAGGAGGAGATATTGGGGAAGGAGGTGGTTCCTCTTCCGGCAGCCTGAGTTTCACCGCCTGCGCACCCATAAACCCTGAAGGCCATGGGGCGGAGTTCTGGCTGAGCTTCAGGAAACGGGCCTTTAATGCACCATCAATGGCCTCCTTGACCGTCAACCATGGTAATGCCTTGCCCGCTTTTTTTGATAATGCTGTACTTATTGAAAACGCTGTGGTTTGTTCATTGACCCAGGCCTCGGGCAGGTTCTCAGGTAGCAATTCAATAGGTGATACGGCCTCAGGAGGGCTTTGCAGCAAGGCATCGGCGGTCAATACTCCTGCCGGGATCTCCTCTCCCAGAATGCTTGCAGGACCTGAAGTCAACCATATTTTTCCAGCAATAACGGCATCATTGACGGTTTTATCCAAGATACTCTTATCAGCCTTTGGAATCGCCATTGGCTCCTCGTATCCATCTCCCGACACCGTTACCACACGCCCGCCTGAAAAATAATCGATCAATTTCTGATAGGTTAGTTCGGAGCCCTCCCAGAGACCGGGCAACTTCCCGGGTGCAAGAAGATCATAAGGCAAACTGCTCAGTTCGGCTGCTTCGGGCAAAATGACTTCCAGGCCCGGATCTTTCAAAGCATTTTCATCAGGTCTTTCTTTCCAGAACGTACGAACGGACCTATCCGGCCTTGTGAGCTTGAGAGCGAAAGTTCCTTCAAAACAACCGCTTATGAGCGTCTCGAGGATCGCCTGGCGGTTCAGCATTTTGGGCAAATGAGGAAATTGGGCAAACGCACCGACCAGGTCTTTGACCCGGCGGTCCGTTTCACCATCCTTCCAGAGTTCATATGGCCCCCCCGGCAGGAGTGCGCCGGCATCAACGGGTGTATCTTGGATCCTGGAGCGGCTCTCTGCCTTAATTGTCTGGAAAAGGTAGTCATCTCCGGGCGCGATCTTAAAGGCCTGATTTTCATTTTTTTCCGAAACCGTAATGACAATAGAATACGCCTGTCTGATAGCCCCTGGAATTGCCTTCCTGGCCTCATCCGTTGAACTGACCAGCATTGCGCTTCTAATGGGATCGATTTCCTGGCTCTTCAGTTCTTCCTGCACCTCCTCCCACCCGAGGTAGTCCCTGACTCGATCACGAGCCACCTCAAGCCCTTCTCTGGAGGGAACGACAAGGACAACAGCGTTTCTATAAACCCTTGGGCGATCTTTTGCTGTGGTCTCATCCAAAAACCGTTTTGCAATGGGATTGGGCTTTCCGGGCTCTGAGGCAGCAGAGGGACCCAATACCGCGTAGTGAAATTCTCCATCATCTTCAATATCCCTCGGCTTCCGGGGCAAATTATGTACCTTGGCCCCGGAGGCAGAGGCACCGGCAGTTAATGATTTGTTACTTCCAATACGATCGATCAATAGCGATTCAACGGTTTCCGGAGAAACTCTCGTGCGGACGGCTTCATTGTGCATCTGCCGTAAGTTGGGTCTTGAGCCCAGCCTCCATGATTTGGGGAGCCTTTTCTGTCCATCGGGGCCCTCTTCCATGTCGCTCAAGGCACTTTCATCCAGAAACCAGGAGATATCCGCCCACTTTCTCAGTGCCTTTTCCAGTTCAATCTTGTCTGGCCGGGTATGCCCCAAGAGCACCATTAACTCAGAGGTAAGCGCCTTTCCACCTGGAGGCTGCGAATGAAGAAATGTCGAAATAACCGACTGTTCGCTTTCACGAAAATTCAACCCGCCGAATTCCATCTGAACGGATCGTGCCTTTGAGAGTTCTCCCTGAATAATACCTTCCCATTCCTGGCGCTTCCCTTCGTAGACCTCTGCCGCAGCAATCGATGATAATTCCCGAAGTGCCTCGGAGATATCATCGGATTCGGGGGCACTCAAAAACACATTAGGCCCCACAATAGGACACTCGTCCCATTTGGCGGCATCTCGCAAGGCCAGAGCAAACGTGCGCAGCACACCACGGGTCCGCTGGAAACCCTCCAGGTTGGTCCACTTTGAATAAAATATCTCCGTAAGGTCGGGATGAAAGGGGTAGCTCCTGAGGAACCGTTCTTCGGCCGCCTTACCTTCCTTCTTTGTTTTCTCATCAAGATTAATAATGCCTTTTAAGGCGCTCATTACGGGGGCTCTGAAAGCCTCACGGTCCTTGATGGATCTTGCCGTAAAAAAACGCCTTCTCAAAACCTCCGCAACATCTTCTTTTACAACCGGCTGAACGCCTTCTTCTCGTTCTCGACGAAAGATCGCATATAGTTCCCCTGTAATCTCCTTGCCGAGTTTATCGCTTTTCCGGGGATCTGTTGCCAGAAGCGAGGCCACCACAGCACATTTATCCACCTTGGTTGCCGCCTGGGTGAGATATTGAAAAAAATTCTGGAGACGACTCCGCCATACCGGTTCAAGTCCAATCTTTTCCCTTGCATACATCAATACTTCATCCAAAAGAACCAATGTTGACAGTCTATCCTTTGAAGGCAAGGCCAGAAGGTCGGTCAGGAGGTTTTCTGCCGGAGCACTCTCTCGCTCTGCTACTTTGTCCTTTGCATGAAGCAATTTGAGCCCTTCGGCCCCTGCAATCTGCCATGCCAGGATGCTCCATGGCTGCCTGAGCCACATGGCATTTCCGGCCGGATCGAGGATCTCCATACCCTTTTCAACATCCAGTTTGTCAAAAGATATAACAGCAACCCTGGCTTTTGGCGGCATTGTGCCTGCGTGCTCGATAAATTCTTTTACAGAGGGGAGATCAGGTAGATGACCGGGATCGTTAACCAGGTGATAGAGAGTTATAAGTGTATGGGTTTTTCCGCCACCATAGGTGAGTTCAAGCTGTCGCACGGCCTTGTCATTTTGCCCCTTTAATCTCACAATCACATCTTTGACAAGCTCTCTGATATTGAAGGTGGGGTATGTCAGGGCGAAGAATTCCCTGGCATCCTGATAGACCGGTTTTGCCTTTCCCATGATCACATCGTATAGGTCTGCGGCAAAAATGGCCAATGACAGGTCACCAGATTTCAGGTCATCTCGCAACCGGACGACTTGATGCCACGGTATCCAAGGCAGCTTGCTCATCTTTATTTCTCCGGAAACCATGTTTGTAAGATTGTTTTGAACTTATGGAATGCCGGGTCAACACACTTTTTTAAACTCACTCTTTCTGCTAATTGTCTGTAAAGAGCAGCAGATCGCGCTTTCTTGGCAATTCTTAATGCTTCCTTTACTGCCTCTTTAGGACGATTTGGTTTGTCTTGAGGCTCTTGTTTATACCCTTTTTCTAATAACCAGGTTATCAATGCTGGTTGTTCTCCCTTCCACCCTAATACTTCATCGACGTGAGGCGATTCGCTCCAAACCCAGACCTCCAGTTCCGGATCAAGAACGATACCTGCTGCACGATTTCCCCAACCACTCATAGCTAATTGCTCTTCTACCATACCCTCTAATTGATCTCTGGCTAAATCGTCTTTTCCACATCCTTCTCTGTCAAACATCACCAGAGCATGTGTGTAATCATTAAAGAAAGGACGTAAAAAATTATGACATTGTAAAAGGCAGCCTGGATCCTTCTCAAGATGTCTGAATATATCATAATTTTGAGCAGTCAATCTTCGAATGCCAAGTGATTTGTAACGAGATAGGAGGCCCCTCACTGTGAATTCTATATCTTGATCAGCAACAAGCACAACAAGATCCTTTTGAACCTGGCCTTCCATCATCCTAAAACTCCTCCAGCGAAAAGGACACCTAAATTGGTTTCCCCTTTCCAATGACGCAAAGCAGGGTGTTCGGTCCCCAAAACGATATCGGTTGCACCGCTTTCTGTTTTGGAAAAGCAGAGGACCTGATATGGCTCCGCAACACTTAGGATAACCTGAGAATGAGTCGCCAAAAGAATTTGGGCACCATATACTGAAGATAAAGAGTTGAACATGGTTTCTACTGCACGAGGATGAATGCCATTTTCGGGCTCTTCAATAAGATAGACCCCTTCAAGTTCAGGCAGGTAGGCGGGTAATGTCAGTGCCAACAGCCGGAGAGTACCATCTGATACCATCCATGACGGAATTTCAAGATCATTATCATAACACACCACCAAATACCGATGACGATCATCAGGTCTCTCAACAGTGTGGATATCCTTTAAGTCAGGGAGGGCTGTTTTGAGGTGCTGAATCCATTCGAGAAACCGATCGGGATACTTACTCTGTAAAGTATGAATAACCCATGGAAGATTCGAGCCATCCGCTCGAAAGCGCTTTGGCTGACCGGGCGGGCTTGGTTTTCGCATAAAAACACTGTTGAGTATCAGGCGTTGCACACCATTGACCAGAAAGCTCTTTAGCCATGTTGATACAGGAAACTTGCTTTCGTCATCCGGCAGATTGCTAAGGGCAGACTTGCGGGGACCGAGCTTGAATGAGTGATCCCATCCCTTTCCCGTTTCATCGTAAAAATTGTCGTTCCCCCCGTAAACCTTGTTCACGGTTGTCTTCATGTTCCTACTGCCCTTGGGGGTAATAACTGTTCGAGGGGGCGTTGGCTCAACAGGAAAGAGTAAACGTTGAGCATTACGATGCCGCTTTTTGACATCTCCTTTAAGTAAGACTTTCTCTGATAAAATGGAAACTTCTTTTGTTTCGCGGTCGAATCCGATACTTATTTCATATCTTGCTGTATCATATTCAGGCCTCTGAAGCAGTTTGCGCCTCTCTATCGGAATTTGCAATTCTACAGCTAATTCGAAGTGTTCTCCTGACCGCTTCCACACCAAATCCTGAAAGTTCTGGGTACGCTCACTTATCGCTGGCTCAAAGCCTTCGGAAACGAGCTGACCCAAAAAAGCCACGACATCCAGAAAGCTGGTTTTTCCGCTGGCATTAGGACCTACCAAGACAAGAAATCTATCAAGATGCTGGTTTATGTACCGAAGACATCGGAAGTTGTATGCTTCAATCAATCGTAACATCACTCATTCTCCTTAGTTATCACCGAACATTTTCTTCTGCCTTTCCTCGCGGTAAACACCCCTTGATTTTAAATGATTGCTGATGCTTTCAAGAATGGAACGCTCCCCACTCCCCGCATCTGAAAGCTCAATGATCGCCTGCAAAAGCTGGTGAAAGGTGTTGTTTCGAAGCAAGGCCCGGCTGCCGAGATAATCATCCACCTTGACAATTTCGCCTTCTCTCCAGAGATGCATCAAGCGATGAACCTGATCGATCAACGGCACCAACCGGGGCCTTTTGTCTATTCCCATTTCGTCTTCAGTAAGGAAGGACATCTGCCTTCGCACTGCCTGAGATCTGGCGCTGTCTATGGCAGGATCGTATCCCAAGTTTTGACGTTTTCGCTGGTTCCATTTTTTCAGTTTCAGGGTGCTTCCCGTGCCGCCACCCACCTCCTCCTCCGAAGGCTCTTCTTCTGGTTCCGGCACAGCCTTTCCCCCCGTCTTGGCAAGGATGTCAAATTGATCCACCAGTGCACTGTCCGTTAACCCGCAGGAAACCGCATACAGGATACACGGGCCTGCCGGGGCATCGCCCAGACCAAAGTCGTTCCTGTGGAGCAGGTAATAGGTCGTCACATCATCCAACCCGCTCACGTCATCTGTTTCGCCATCATGGGAAAGGACCCTTCCGACAACAAAGTCCACCACCATCCGTCGAACATGCCGCAAAAACTCGGATACATCCATTAGTTTCCCAGGCTCATTGGCCTTTTTGACCACCGGATGCTTGCTGTATGCCTCAAGGGCAGGACCCGTCGCGGCCCAGACAAAGTCCGGTCCCCGAATTCCCGCATCCCAGAAGTCCCGCAGTTTGGTTGTAATATTTTCCCGCATCTCTTCGAGCACCTTGTTATCCCAACCGGCACGAGAATTAGTAGGGCGTTTTTTGCAGACAAGCCAGACGGAGGAAGAAAGAGCGGCTGAGGCAAGGGCGCGTGTACGGTTCCCCATTTCCGTTTGTATGGGCCAGCTTCCGTCAACCACAAAGCCTGCCCGAATAATAGCCGAAACAAGAGTTTCCCATGCATCCGGCTGCTTGTGGGCAAAGACGATAACAAACCGGCCATTATCTTCTAAGGATCTATGACAGGCTTTGAAAGCACGAAACATCCCGTCTTCATAACTGGACTTCGATTTTACCTTATCTCCACTAAATCTACTTGCATCATCAATTAGTTCACCATCTTCCTTTTCCTGATTCCATTTTGGGGCCAACCTCTCTTCGAAGACTCCATCAATTTCAGCAGATAATCCATGGAGCATTCTTCTAAGCCACACATAAAAAAAATCCATCGCATCAGAATAAGGGATGGCATCATAATAGGGTGGATCAGTAATTATTATGTCATATTTTTCTTCTTGAGACTGTGTTGCTGAGTTCTGCTTGGTTTGTGGTGAAGGGCTTTGGCCCACAAAGGATAAGGAATAATCAATATATAACCCGATCCATTCAATAGCCCCTGGATATCCCCCTGAGCTATGTCCCAATATTGCCGCTTCTGCAAAATCCCATGTAATTGGTAGCGCAAACCTTGCGAATGTACCGCGGGTTGTTTCCCTGGTAATCGTCCAAGTACAAATTGAACTATTTCGATTTATCACAAAATCCAAGGCAGCTGCCAAATAAGATTTAATCGCCTCTATCCAAGCAAAAGAATAGTCATAATCTCTGATAGTTTTACAAGCATTTCGTGTTTCTCGTAGAAATTTGCCCAAAGTAAAGAGCTGTCTATTATTAAACATCTTAAACCACTGATCAAACCCATAACTATCAACAGAAAAGGCCCGGCTAGCCCCAATTCCTTCCTTAGGTGTAGGTTCTTCTGGCAGGCCAAATGGTAATTTGTTAAAAAGATTATCTATTTCATCCCTTGTTATATCGGCACTCTCAATCTCATTTTTTCTATGCAAACGATATTCTTTGCCCTTTTGCCCGTCCACCACAACAGCAATCATCAACTGGCCAAGTCTACCTGCCTTGCCTTCTAAACGAATATCCTCCATGGTCATGATCGCGGAGCAGCAAGGACATTGCGCACCGGACCGAGACATGGTTCCCGCACCAATCCTTTTATCATGCTCCCTTCTCCGGGCAGGATTGCTCCCTTTTACCGGAACGTCATTTTGAACCCCGAAGATGACCCCCGTTTTATCTTCGTTCGGCTCCATGGTCAGAAGGACTCTCTTATTCGCCTTCTTGCAAAGCCACCGCGTCTTAAGAAGAGGAACTGTTGCCCGGCAGTTCTTGCACTTAACCGTTCTGGCCCAGAGATACGCGACGGTCGGCTTGGCGACCCAGCGGGGATTGGTTTTGTCATCCAGGTATTTTCTATCAAACTTGGCATTGAGGGCATCGATATCCGGGGTCCCGTCCTCCCGAAGCGGGACAAGTTTCATCTCCTTTTTCTGATATTTCTTCCCGCTGTCTTTGAGCGGCTCGAAATCGGCATAGGTGGGGTAGTACTTGGCCAAGTCTTTCCGGGTCTCGTTGAGCACCCACTTTCCCCATGCACGGACATGCCAGGCAAGATCGGCCTCAAGTATGGGATCAGTATCAAAAAAGTTGTTCTGCAAAGGTGATATATTGTCATCTAGCCCCAGTTTCTCAAGTTGAGTACGGAGAGTCGCGCCTTTTAATCCCTGAGCCTTGAAAAAGGCCTCCATGAACTCACGGTCTTTTAAGATAAAATCAGGGAGGGGTCTTTTCTGCCCTGCAAGTTTCTGGGGGTATTCAAGGGTGCACTTCAGGATAAACCATGCAACGGGATTGATATCGATGGCCGTAACCGCACATCCCAGGCGCATGGCTTCAAGGGGGATCGCCCCGCCGCCTGCAAAGGGATCCAGGACTTTGGGGGCTCTTCCATTATATGCCCTTTTGATTTCCTCACGAAACCAGTCAACGGTTTCCTTGTTTTCCGTTTCCCTCTTCCAATGAAGGATGCCGCCGACGGTTTCCTCCTTGATGTTTTCGACAATCTTGCCGGAAGGCATTTTTTTCCGCTCGACCTTTTCAACAACCTTCCCGCCTATCTTTTCAACAAGTTCCTTTCGTTTTTTCGGGTCACCGGGGTCGGGAAGGAGAGTTGCTATCAAGGCTGCCCGGCATGCCGCCAAAGGTCTTCTTGCGGGCCAGATGTGCAGGGTTGAGATGTGCCCATGCCGGACATTCTTTTCATGGACGGAGTCCAGTGATGCCTGTTTAAGGGGAAAAGCATATTCAATTAGACGAGGCTTATCATTCATGGAATGGCAACCTCAGTCCGTTTGGCGATTTCCGTGGCCAGCCTCCTAAAATCTGACAAAGAAGACTGAACAGCTTTAACATGCGCCCCGATAGCACCATCTGCTGGCTTGAGATAAAACATAGGCTTTCTGGCTTCCTGGGCCAGTGGGATAAGACTTCGGTAATGTTTAAGAAGTGTAAGGCAATGGGGATCATTAGACACGGATATCCCTTTACTGTCGCTCTGATTCAGGACAGCTGTGCGATAGACTTCGGGTATTCGAGCAATCCATTTGCCATAAGCCTTTACGGGTCTGTCAAGACGCTCTGAGTGTTGCAATACGATATACCCGACGGGTTGCATACTCCCCGAAGGGAGTTTCAGGTCTTTTGCCGGATTTTTTTGGATACGCTCCTCCCATTCCTGGCGCCATCGCCTCAGTGTGGGTCCCAGGTTTCTTAACCCTTGCAGGGAAAAAAGGTCCGGCGAGAGGGGGACGACTACATAGTCGGATGCAATAAGTGCAGCGCGATTGATCGCTCCCAGATTGGGTCCCAGATCGATTAAAATCACTTTGCTTTCATGTGCCTTAGCTGCTCTTTGCATGATCCTCCAGAAAGCTGATATAACCCGAAAGGAGCGCTCTTTTCGGTCCATACAACCTGGCCACTGATCTGAAAGCTCATCCTCAAAACCTGAAAGGGCTAAATCCCCGACCAGAAGAGCCAAATGGTCATCAACATTTTCCAGGTGCGGATCTGATATATCCCCTGTCCCTCTCAGAAGGGGCTGGATGCACCCGAATATGGTTTCTGGATGATCTCCATCGGGCCAGAGCGCTTCCAGTCTGTCTTCATCAAGGAAGGCCGCGGTAAGATTGGCTTGCGGATCAAGATCCGCAGCTACAACGCGAATCCCCAGATCAGCATACATCCAGGCAATGTGATAGACCAGTGACGTCTTACCCACGCCTCCTTTGTTGTTGAAGAAGGCTATCATAGTGGGGTTCATTTTCTTCTCCTTACTGTGGCCAAGACATAGCTATCTTCCACGACGAATTCAGGGGGTGGATTTCCGTTCTTCTCCAGTTCTTTCCGGGCAAGCTGAATCCCTATGCCGAACCGCTGAACATATCCCAGGTTCTTCATTGCCTCGGAAAGATGGGGATTGCGATAGTCTGTTGTGCCAGGACGACCAAAATTATCACGGTTCACCTGTCCAAATGCGCCACCAGGGCTCTGAATCTCAACGCGGTCGGAAAACCAGTGGATTCGGACAGGGGCATTTGTTCCCTCGTAGTTACGATGCATAACAGCATTTCGAGCCAACTGCTGAAGGGCGACGATCGGATAATCGGGCTGGCGGATCTCAATGGATTGGGAAGTCAGATCCGAAGCCGTTGATATGTTAATCTGAAGTGTTTCGTCCAGCATCTTGAGCTGATCAGGAAGCGGGCCCCCTATCTCTTTCTGGTCTTTGATCGGATCGGTCAACTCAACGCCATCAATGCGAAGAAACTGAATGTAGGCTCCTGGAAGAAACCGGGTCGGATCCTTTCCCACCACCAGAATTCCCAAAACAGTCGGGATTGGTTGAGGTTCCACTGACGCAAATCGCAAAGAGGTAAGTTGATCTTCAATGGACCGATCATTCTCTTCAATGATTTCGGCCGGGAGGGATGAAGGCAGATAAACCTGGCCAAAAATGTCATAGTCCAGGTCTTCGAGTGTAGCTGAATGAATGGGCTGAATATCATATGGCAGGCCTTTTGCGCGTCTTTTTTCAGACAGCCTACGTTCTTCTTCTGCTGTTGCAATTGCCCTGCGGGGACCCACCCGGATCCAGACTTGTCCTTTGATACGAACGGGGGGATCATCTGAGGGTTCTACGATAATGACAGCAAGATCACATCCTTCTAAACTCCTTTTTTGAACGGTCATCATAGGAAACGGCAGGATATTTCCATCGGATCGCATATCTGCAAGAGTTCTTAATAGCTCGTCGGTAATTGGAAAATTTGCGCAGCTTCCGTCATCTCTGGCCCCGACAAAAACGACCCCCGGTTTCCTGTGAGCTGGAAGATCATTGGCAAAGGCGCATATGGCCTGACGAATTCTATCTCTTTCGGCGATTGAAGACTTTCGCTCCACTCGATCCGACTCAATCTCTTCTAAGAGGGCTACCAGTTCCATATCATCCATATTTTCCTCCCTCCAAAGTCGACATCATAGAATTCTAAATGATCTATAATTGACCCTCAGCCGTTTCAAAAATCTCTTGTTCTTCAATTATCACGCCACCTTTGGCCCGTACAAGCAATTTTAGAAAAGGATCTTGAATGCGCAAAAGCCTCGGAACCGGGCTTGCACAATTATAGACCACGTAAAGCCAGTATTTTTCTCTGAGGTTACAGGCCTTGGCCCACTCATTCTCTGAGACTTCAATATCACCAACTCCGGCGCGACCCTTGACCTCTATACTCCTTTGCTCTTTATCTGAACGGATAGAGAGAAGATCAAATCCCGGCCAATCCAAGAGGCCTGCTTCTCGTGCCCGGGCAGGATCGGATACATCTTTTACAATAGCACCCTCCGCCTCTTCATATGACCAGGCCACTTTCATTGCAATCTCTTCAATGGCCCTGTCCTGTCTTTTTCTATCCTCCGGGTCGGTAGCCGGGACAACCAGGGCATGGGCCAGGAACTGGATATCTGCCGGGACAATCAGTTCCGGTTCACGCCTGATGACTTCGATGTTTTCTCGTCTCAGTTGAGCCAGCATCTTCTGATTTTCTTTGATTTGGGCAAGTTCCTTTTCTGCTTTCTTGTCGCCTCCTCGAACCTTTTTTGATAACTCTGCTCTCCGGGCCGCGAGTTCCGCTTCCTGATAATCATATCCTCGCCTGATGAAGTCTTCTCGCTCCGGAAGGGTATTAAACAGGATGTGTTTCCGTTCGCCAGCAAGGCCCACGGCCATGCTTTCGAAGGCATATTCCCTCGCCTGTTCTATACAATTCTTGATTGTAGTTGCAAAACCTGTGGCCGAGGGCGGCAGTCCTCTTACACCTTTTAATAAAAGAAGGTATTCCAAAGGACATTCTTCCAGGAGATTATCCGGACCCTGTTTTATGCCAATCAAGCGGTATGCGATGGTCTCACTGAATTCAAGGGGTTCGAAATTCGGATCGGCTTTCCGATCAACTTTCAAGAAGGCGAGGTGAAAGAAGTAGGGTGCATCAGCATTTGGATCTACAAATATGCCCCCTTTCAAGGCATCGTCCTGGTAGAGTCTACAGATATGGTCGCATAAGGCATCGAAGACCGTTTCACCGGGGTGGAGAAACACGGCTGGGCCGTTACGCTGTTTTTTATGGACCGTGAACATGTTTTGACTCCGATGAGGATAGACCTCAATGGCCGGCCAAAGAAAATCTAGAGCGCCTGTTCTGCCTGCACGAAAGGAAAAATCTCCATTTAAATCCCCAACAATACGGATGTCCAATACCTCTGCCGATTTTTGGATAAACCGGCGCACATATCCGGGCAAAAGTTTGCAATATACTTCCTGTTCCAGGCTATGCTGTAATCGTTTTAGTTCTTTTCTGACCTCACCCCCCTCACCGTACAGCATTCGTTCACGTTCTTCGATGGCCTTGATTTGCTCCTCTGTTAATCTACCTTCAATCTTGTTTTCGATTGCTTCAGTGGCTTCTCCACTAACGGCCATTTCCATGTAGTCTTTGATGGAAATGTCTTCAAAAATCCGGCCAATCACATCAAAAACCTTGTCCGACTGAAGTTGTTCGCGAATTCTTTCAAGCTTTTCGAGCAGCGACTTTAGAACGCGCCCCTCTCGCGTTTTCCCTGCAACGAGATTGATAATGATAACCGGATCATGTTCCTGGCCGTATCTATGAATTCTCCCCATACGTTGCTCTAACCGTGCTGGATTCCATGGGATATCGTAGTTGATCATGATCCAGCAAAACTGGAGATTGATACCTTCGCCTGCAGCATCAGTCGCAACCAGGTAACTGGCACCCCCTTCATCCTTTGGCTTTTTAAAAAACTCTACCTGGCTATCCCGTTCCTTGTAATCCATTCCGCCATGAATCTGGGCCACCCTTCCCGTATATCCAAGCCCTTCTAGGTTACGGACCAGGAAATTGAGCGTGTCCCTATGTTCAGTGAATATGATGAATTTTTCATCTTTGTATCTCGTATCAGTGAATATCTCCCGAAGCTTTTCGAACTTGGATTCCTCGCCAGTTTCATATACTTTTCGCGAAAGTTTCAGTAGGTCCTTGACCCTCTGTCTTTCCACTTCAAGTTGGGCCAGGGTTGTAGCGGTTATCCCACCCAGGGCCTGATCTTCTATCAATTCATGCTCCTCCAGCCCTTCCTTTACCTCCTCTTCATCTGCTGTTTTGGTAATGGATATATCTTCGATTTCATCTAATCTCTTCTGTTGTGCCGCTATTTGTTCAAACGTGATCTCTCCTGATTGAATATCTGAAATAATCCGTTCGAGCTTTTCCATGCGCCTTTCAAAAGAGCAGATCAGTGCGTAGGTCGAGCTTGCCAGCCTGCGCTGAAAGACACTCATGGCAAACCGTGCTGCTGACCGGTTCAACAGGCGAGCTTTATTGTAATAGGATTGAATATATCCAGTGGTGGCATCATAGAGGGCCTGTTCGCTGATTTCACCCTGCAAAAGCTCATAACTCAAGGTGTCAGAGTTGCGGTCAGGATAGATGCGGGTCCCGTCATAGCGAACCATCTCCTCTTTGGTGCGGCGAATAAAATGATTCTTTTTGGCCTCTTTTGGAAATGCCAGGAAGGCATCATATGTGGAAAGTACAGTTGGTTCCAAGAGTCGCCAAATACAATAATAAGGGAAGTCCTTTCCCATATGAGGGGTGGCCGTAAGGAGCAATACATGTCTGGCTTTCCAGTTGAGTTGCCATCGTTTTCTGTTATTTTCACCCCCGGCCAGCGCCTGGGCCAACAAATAACGGTCTGTTGCACGGAATGCACCATCCGGGTCTTTCCGGGCGGATAGTTTGTGCGCCTCATCGAAAATGACCAGATCATAGGGGGCTACGCCCGACTCCTGGAGCCTACCGAACATTCGTTCTCCGGCCAGGGTATCCATACTGACAATCAATTGATCGCTTTGCTCCTCCTTGAAAGGATTCCCGGAACGGGCATCACTACCCCTTATGACCTTGAAGTTCATGTTGAACAGCTGACGCAACTCTCGCTCCCAATTCCCTATAAGACCGGCAGGGGGAACAACCAAGATCCTGTGCAGCAATCGTCGGGCAAGCATTTCTCGTATATATAAGCCCGCCATAATGGTTTTACCGGCACCTGCATCATCCGCCAGAAGGAACCTGAGGCGAGGCTGGGGGAGCATATATTCATAAACGGCTATTCTTTGATGGGGTAATGGATCGATTCGGGAGATTTCCGTTGCAAAAGCGGGATTGTAAAGATGGCCATAGGTTAACCGATGGCCTTCTGCCAGCAATGTCACGATCTCAGGGTCGGCTGTAAAATCCGGCAGGCCTGACTTTTTCGGTGATATCTTATACTCGGCTCCAGGCTCCTTTATTTGCCCCGGGGGCTCGAAAGCCTTATCCAAGGCTTCCAGGCCATATCTCTCGGCACGCAGGATTTGCTGCCGGGCGAGTCGGGACGGCCTCGACTGTGCGTTCTCCCAACGGTTCACAGTCGCAAAGGAAACCCCCATGAGTTCGGCAAGACGGCTCTGGGTCAGTTCATATTCTATCCGAAGTCGCCTAACACGGTCTGGGAAATTTTCTGGGATGTTGTCAGCTGCTTTGTTACTTCCTTTCATAATGTTATATTCTTAACACAAACAGAAACGGTTGTCAATATTACATCGTGTGCCATCTTCTTTCAATATAACATAATATATATCAACTTTTTTGAAATTTTACGCGGAAGGCGAAGCCCCTCTGGTCCACACAGCCGATAGACGCCTTAAAAAGAATTGCCCGTGAATCCCCGTAGACGGTTGACAGAGAGGGTCTTAGGCCATATATTCCCGGCGTGGTTTTATGCCAGATGCGCCCCCGGGGCGCACTGTTTTAATCCCAACCGAGGTCTGATGATGAGCAAGTATAAAGACTGGTTTCTGGCGGCACGGCCCTGGTCCTTTACAATGAGCGCCATATCGGTCACCGTGGGTGCCGCCCTGGCCGCCACCCACGGCCATTTTTCCTGGTTTCTATGGATTTTCTCTCTGGTCGCGCTGGTTCTCCTTCACGGTGGGGTCAACCTGCTAAACGATTTTTGTGATGTGAAGGCCGGGGTTGACCAGGTCGATACCGGAACAACGCAGTACCGTCCCCACCCCCTGGCCGAAGGACGTATCAAACCGGCCGCCGTCCTGTGGACATCGATTCTCCTGTTTGCCCTGGGGGCGGCAATGGGTCTCTTTCTGGCGTATCTCAGGGGATGGGAGATCCTTTTGATAGGGATCACCGGTATCGCCGCAGGGGTATTCTACACGGCCCCTCCCTTTTCTTACAAATACAAGGCCCTGGGTGAGTTCTCGGTCTTACTGATGTGGGGACCCCTCTCGGTGGAAGGGGCCTACTTTGTTCAGACCCAGACCTTTTCGTGGGCCGCCTTCTGGGTCTCTCTCCCGTTTGGTGTCCTGGTGGCCCTGGTCCTTTTCGCCAACAACCTTAGAGACGTGGATACCGATGCACGGGCGAGGGTGAACAATCTGGCCATTGTCTTTGGGAAGCAAAACGGCCCCCTAATGTATGCGGCAATGGTGCTCATCTCCTTTACCGGGGTGGTTATCATGTCGATTTTCGGTCCTCTGGGTCGCTGGTCATTGATCGTGCTCCTGGCCCTCCCACTCGCACTCAGGCTGCTGCGGATCATGATCAGGGGGGTACCGAGGGACGCCGACGCACGCACTGCCCAGCTTAACACCCTTTTCGGGTCGCTCCTGGTGATTTCCCTGGCACTTCAGAGCCTGCCATGACGGATCGAAGCGCCTGGTGGCAACCAACGGCGCTGGTACTTGCGGCCGCCCTATTGTGGTTCTTTGCCTTTGCCGTTTCCTGGGGGAACTTCTGGGTAAAGATATCCATCTCCGCCTCTGTCCTGGCGGTGGTGTCGCTCATTATCCGGCCTGCCTCGCTCAAGGAGTTGCGCCTTTATCCCAGGGAGATCCTTCTCGGACTGGGCTCGGCCGCCCTCCTCTATTGCCTCTTCGCCATCGGCAGGTCCATCTCCCTCCACCTCTTTGGTTTTGCCGGGGACCAGATCGGAGGTATCTACCATAAGGGGGACGCCACACCAAACTGGATCATCTTGCCGATGCTCTTCTTTATTACAGGCCCTGCAGAGGAGCTCTTCTGGCGCGCCTATCTTCAGCGGGAGATTCAGGGACTGCTGGGGGGGTGGGGCGGGTTTGCAATAGCCACCCTCTGTTACGCGGGTGTTCACATCTCGGCATGGAACTTTATGCTCACCGCCGCGGCCGGTGTGGCGGGTCTATTCTGGGGCGCCTTTTTCTGGCGCTTCAAGAACCTGGGGGCCCTGGTGATCAGTCATTCGGTCTGGAGCTCGATTATCTTCGCGGTACTCCCCCTCCGATAAACCCCGTTTTTCCATCCATTACTCCGACCGCGAGCTCAAACTGTTGTTGCCATAATTCAAAACCATATGCTCCCCATCTAACCCAAATCTGGACGCGAATTCTGCGAACTTATCTCTGCGCAAGCCCTAATAGATCCCGGCCTCACAACCCGCTGCGATGGTCTTGCCCAGTTCTTCGCACTTTTCCAATATCGCTCGATCAATCTCCCCCCTGGCGATCACGGGGTCGTAGACCTTTTTGAACCGGTAGCCCAAGGCGATCCGCTCAATGTGGTTCAAGGCCCCGGTTCCGTCATTTCCGGCGCTGATAAAGACCACATAGGGCTTTTTAAAGACCTCCTTTCTTTCACGGGCCTTATTGTAGGTCCGATCAAAAAAGTCCTTGATCATGCCGGACATATACCCGAAGTACTCGGGGGAGCCGATCGCCAGCCCGTCGCATTCCAAAAGGTCCTGGAGGGTCGCCTCTGCCGCCTTTTTCAGGACGACACCGACGTTCCTGATGGATCTCGCCCCTTGAGCCACACTCTCGGCCATCTTTTGCGTATTGCCGCTCTGTGAATGATATATGATCAAGATCCGAGTCATTTAATATTGAAGATTGATTATTGTCGATTGACTATTGTCGATCGAAAAACAGTCTAACATCCAGCATCAAGCATCAAGCATCAAGTTTCAAATTTCAAATTTCAAATTTCAAGTTTCAAGCATCCAGTTTCAAGTATCAAAGAAACTCCCTTATAGCCTTATCCCTTGTGCTGTTGGCATGAAATATGATGGAATAGTGGTTTAAACCATCCAGGTCCACGCGTTCGGCATGGGGGATCTCTCGAAGCATCCGCCCTACGACATCTTCGGGC